>DATCRE010000742.1:0-5136 GCA_036569145.1 Cyclobacteriaceae bacterium | reverse complement strand
GCTACGATCATACAATGGACGAATCGTAACACCTTCTGGCAATTCGTGCTCTTGTAAATCTTTTAATTTCTGTTTTAAAGCTTTTAATGCTTCACTTGGATTTTCATGTCTTCTCAACAGAACAATGCCTTCAACGCCACTGTTAACGCTCAATTGATTTTCAGTAACCGTATATCCTAATACACCACTTGGTGATGGCGGTCCAACTTCAACACTCGCTACATCTTTCAGAAAAACCGGTATGCCGCTTTCTGATTTTAATACAATGTTCTCAATGTCTTTTTCATTTTTGATCGCACCAAGTCCACGAATGGCAAATCCCTGGCCACCGCGCTCTATAACATTTCCACCCGTGTTTTGATTGTTAGTAGTAACGGCTTGTTCAATATCAGAGAGTGATAAGGAATATTTTCTAAGCTTATCTGGTGATGCTAATATTTGAAATTGTTTAAGTGGTCCACCGAACGTAGTAATGTCTGCAACGCCGGGTGTTTGTAACAGGAATGGTTTTATCACCCAGTCCTGCAAGTCGCGAAGATCAGTGGGTGTAAATGTAGATGGCGCTTCAACCACATATCTGAAAATTTCTCCTACTGCTGTCGACAACGGTGCTAACTCCGGATTTACACCATCTGGCAATTGTGCCGTGGAAAGTCTTTCAATTATCTGCTGACGTGCAAAGTAGTCGTCCGTTCCATCCTGAAAAGTAAGTTGAACAACACTAAGGCCAAATATAGTGCGGCTTCTTCTATCCAGAACATTGGGTGTATTCTGAAGTACTCTTTCAATAGGAACTGTAACCTGCTGCTCTACTTCTTCAGCCGCCCGGCCAGGATATTGAGCAACGATGATAACATTTGTATCAGCAATATCGGGATAGGCTTCAATCTTAAGTTGAGTGAAACACCAATACCCTATAGCCATAATGGCAAAGCCGGCACCAACTACTGCCCAGCGATTTTTGAGTGAGAAAATTAATAAGCTTCTGATCATGGATTTACCAGGCTTCTACTGGATTAGCGATAAAAATTCCATGCTTCACAACTTTGCGCAATTGTGTTAGTACATGTTTAACTTTCTGATCTTCGTCAATAAAAGTTATCATCATGGGTGGCTCATCAAAACTAAAAAGCTCATCAGGTCTTTTTAAATGCTGATTAGGACCAAATCCAATCTGACCACGAAAAGCAGTAGCACCTCTGACTTTATGATGAATGAGGAAACTAAAGATAAATTCATGCAAGGGTTTCATATCGTCATGTAGTTCATCTTTATCAATATAAATCTGGGCCTGTAGCATAGCGTTAATATTAATATCCAAACGATAGTCCCTTCAATTGAATCACACCATCAACAGCAATCTCTTCATTGGTGTTGAGTCCGTCATAGATAACAACCTCATCTCCGATCTGCTGTCCTATTTTTACTTCACGACGTTCAAACCGAACGGAATCTTTCTTCACAAAAACATAACTGCGTCCTTGTATGGTTGCCAGTGCAGTTTTACTTACTGTTAAATTATTTCCCTCATCTATACCAAATGTTACCAGGGCAAACATACCTGCCTTTAATTTGTTGTCGGGATTTTTCAGGTTTACTCTAAGCTTAATCATACGCGTTGTGTTATCAACAACATCTGCCAGATCATCAATCTTACCTCGAAATTTTTCATCAGGAAAAGAAGTGAAGTGAACAGAGCAGGGATCGCCTTTCTTTATTTTGCTTACCTGGCTTTCTGGTATATCGCATATAATGTAAACAATGCCCGGAGTTGCATTTAATAATTCCTTCGTATTGAATCCACCTGTTTTTAATTTTGTCTCGTGCTCGATCAGTGAAGCGCGCTCATTGGCAAGATTTGTTTTCTCCATCGCTAATGCTGTGCGTGCATCTAAAAGATCTTTTCCGGTTGCAGCGCCGTGCTGTTGCAGATCCTGAATACGACTTAGCTCTATTTCTCTTTGTTTGATATTTATGTTTTCAATCTGCCTGATGTTGATCTGGTGTTGTATGAGCTGCATATAGCTGCCCGCAAGATCAGAGTTTTCAAATAATATGATATTCTGCGATGCACCTTCCTCTGACGGAACTATGGATGCAGCAATTTTTGCAGGCGATGTAATTTCGGCTTCAACATCTTTGGTCTTCAATATTTGGGTTTTAAAAAGAGAAGCGCTTTTGGCATTGGGAAATTTAATAGTCAACCCACCATCTTCAACTACGGGCGCCGTTGAAAGTTGAGCAGGCTTTACGTTTTTATCTCTGCATCCACACAAGCTAATGACAAGAAGTATGGAGAGTGCTGGTATATATTTCATCATAATTATAGCGCTAGTTGATTAATTAAACCCGTAGAATGCAGAACCTGGATATAACTTTGTCTGTATTGCTGATAGGTATCAAAATATTGCTGACGGGTTTCAAGCCAGCTCCGTTGTGCTTCCAGGAAATCTACAATGGTTGTGCCTCCCCGGAGATAAGCATAGCGAACATTACTCAGGATGGTCTCTGATTTTCTCAGGATGCTTGTAAACTTCTGAAGATTATCACGATTGATAACAAAACTGCGATATGATGTTGTGATCTCTGTTTCTATCTGAGCTTGTAACGCTAAAATTTTCTGTGACACTTGCTGCTTTACAACAGCAGAGCGTTCTATCTCACCCTGGTTGCGACTAAAAATTGGAATGTCAATAGCGCCGTAAAAGCCCAGGTATGGAACAGTGTTCTGCGGGTTCCAGATAGCACCTAAAACGGGTTGTGGATATGCTAATGACTTCTGAAGTTTGATATTGCTTTCTGATAAATTCAATGCACTTTCAGCTGCTAATAAATCTGCGCGATTCTTTTTGCCATACTCCAATAATGAATCGATTGAGTATACACTTTCATAGACAATCGTATCTCCCATGTCAATGCCAAGAGAATCTTTAATGCCCAGTAGAAATGTTAATTCCTTGTAGCGGTTCACAGACTCTTGTTGTGCCTGCTTCAACTGAATGCTGTACTGATCGGCAAGCAGTTCTGTTCGCATAACATCTGACTCTGAGATCACCTGATTTTTCAAGCGAAGCTGGTTGATTTTAACAAGGCTGTCTGTGTTAGACTTTGCAATTGAAATAATTTCCAATTGCTTTTGCGCTGTCCACGCATCGAGCCATTTGTTGGCAACATCTAAAAATAAATTTCGCTCTGTTTCAGCATAGCCGGCTTCCGTGAAATGAAGATTCTCCTGGGCTACTTCAATTTTATATTTGCGTTGGTTAGGCAATTGAAAAGGCTTGGTGACTTGCCACCATACCTGGCGATTGCGAGCATTGCTCCATGTTGTATTATCCGGATAATAACGATTACGAATCAACTGTAAACTCTGGTTATTCAGGTTAGGATTGGGACGTAATCTGGAAGTAGTGATTGTAGCCTGAGCTGAGTTAACATTGAATACTTCCGTTTTGAGAACAGGGTTGTTTGCTCTCGCTGTTGATAATGCTTTTTTAAGTGAGTATGTATTCTGCGCCACTGCATGAACCGAGGCAATTGCCAGGCCCGATATAAAACATAACGCAATGCCGTAATTCATATTTGTATTATATAGTATAAGAATAAGTCAGCAAAAATAGTTTTTTTTAAATACCGTTAAATTAATAAAACATTAAAGCCCTTATTGTAACGTAATTCTGGTTGAGCTGTTATGAACGTGCCTTGTTCGGTGTAAGTATAAGTACCGAATATTCTATCCGTATTTTTCAATGCCATACTAAATTTAGAAATATGGCTTAACTTTAATAGCAAGAATGGAGGAAGAATTTAATGAACGAAAGCTATGGCTGAAGCATATATTGTTGATGGAATACGATCACCTATTGGCAGCCTGGGAGGAAGTCTCTCTGCTGTTCGTGCCGACGACCTGGCAGCACATGTTATCAAGAATCTTGTTCAACGAAATTCCACTATCCCAGTAGAGGTAATTGATGATGTTATTCTGGGCTGTAGCAACCAGGCAGGTGAAGACAATCGTAATGTAGCAAGGATGGCATTACTGCTGGCGGGCTTACCCGTGATTGTTCCTGGAGAAACTGTTAATCGTCTTTGCTCATCAGGTATGTCTGCTGTTATTCATGCTTCACGTGCTATCAAGGCAAATGATGGTGATGTTTTTATTGCCGGTGGTGTAGAGAGTATGACACGCGGGCCCTGGGTTATTTCTAAAACATCAAAACCTTTTGGTAATGATGCACAAATGTTCGACTCCAGTTTTGGATGGCGATTTATCAATCCGTTAATGCATCAGCTGTATGGAACAGACTCGATGGGTATTACAGCGGAGAATCTCGCAGACTTGTATCACATCAGCCGTGAAGATCAGGATCGCTTTGCTTTTCATTCGCAACAGAAAGCGCATCAGGCACAACAACGCGGAAGGCTTGCTGAAGAGATTGTGCCTGTAGAAATTACTGATCAAAAAAAACAATCTGTTATTTTCAGTAACGATGAGTTTATCAAACCTGGAACAACACTCGATAAACTTGCACAGCTAAAGCCTGCGTTTAAAAAGGAAAATGGTACAGTTACAGCAGGCAATTCATCTGGTCTTAATGATGGTGCTGCCGCGCTTTATATTGTTTCAGAAATTGCGTTGAAGAAATACAATCTTAAACCTAAAGCAAGAATAGTAGCGAGTGCCGTTGCTGGTGTTGAGCCACGCATCATGGGCATTGGTCCGGTTGAGGCAACGAAAAAAGTTTTAGCGAAAACAGAATTAACACTTAACGACTTTGGTGTGATTGAATTAAACGAAGCCTTTGCCTCACAAGTACTCGCCTGCACACGACAACTTGGACTTCGCGATGACGATCCGAGAATTAATCCCAATGGTGGTGCTATCGCATTGGGACATCCGTTAGGCATGTCAGGTGCGCGAATCATTCACACGGCAACACTTGAATTGCAGCAGCTCAAAAGTTCAGGTAAAAAATATGCGCTGGCAACTATGTGTGTTGGCCTGGGGCAAGGCTATGCTGTTGTGCTTGAAAAGGTTTAGATAAAGCCTCACCCTCGGTCCCTCTCCGGGGGAGAGGGATGACTGAATTGATGACTTTCAGCCATTAATAATCACGTTGAATAATGTAAAGAATG
>DATCRE010000741.1:0-4580 GCA_036569145.1 Cyclobacteriaceae bacterium | reverse complement strand
CCCTGAAAAGTCTGTGAAAAGTTAAATTGAAGTCTGTCTGCCAACGCTGGTTAATTGCTAATTTTGTGCTAAACTAAGGATGATTTTTAAAGAATCACAACCTAAGTATTCCATCGTTTCGTATAACAGGTAAGCTAACGCTATGAAGACAAAATACATTCTCACAACTATTCTACTCCTAGTGAGCGTTGTTGCCGTGCAGGCACAGAAAAAGGAAGTGATGGTGATGGAGATTAAAGACGAAATTGATTCGCGAATGACTCGTAATGTTGAGCTGGCCCTGGCTCATGCCGAAGAAATTAAGGCTGATATTGTTATCGTCGAAATGAATACGTATGGCGGCGTGATGACTGATGCCGAAGATATTGTTCATAAACTGATCAGTTTCAAAAAGCCAATCTGGGTTTACATCAACAACAATGCTGCATCAGCCGGTGCATTGATCTCTATTGCCTGTGATAGTATTTACATGTCGTCAGCAGCAAGCATTGGAGCTGCAACAGTGGTAAACTCCGATGGTGATAAAGCTCCTGAAAAATATCAGTCGTATATGCGTTCGCTCATGCGCTCTACTGCGGAAGCCAATAAACGCAATCCGAAAATTGCTGAAGGCATGGTTGATGAACGAATAGTAATTGACAGCTTAAAGAAGGATGGACAAATTATCACGTTCTCAACATCGGAAGCTATCAAACACGGTTACTGCAACGGTCAAGTTGAATCTATTGAAGACATTCTTAAAAAGAACAAGATTAAAGACTACACGCTCGATCATTTTGAATTGAGCTCTGTTGATAAGATTGTTAATTTCTTCATGAATCCTTTCATCAGTGGTATACTCATTCTCATTATTATTGGTGGTATTTATTTTGAATTGCAGGCACCAGGCATTGGAGTTCCGTTGTTCGCAGCTCTCACAGCATTGGCATTGTATCTTATTCCATACTACCTCAACGGGCTTGCTGCTAACTGGGAAATACTGGCGTTGTTCATCGGTATAGTTCTCATTGTGCTGGAGATCTTTGTTATTCCGGGTTTTGGTGTAGCAGGCGTTGCCGGTATTGCATTAACACTTGGCGCACTGATTCTTATTATGATTAACAACAAAGCTTTCGACTTTGAATTTGTTCACATGAAAGATCTTCTCCTGGCTACTGCCGCAGCAATGGGTGGCATCTTGGGGGGCATGGCGTTATTGCTCTTTGGAAGTGCTTCATTAACTAACACCAAAGCTTTTCAACGCATGGCGCTTACAGACACACAACATAGTAAAGAAGGATACTCAGCAAATTTCAATCGCGAACCTATGACTGGTAAACAAGGCATAGCGCACACCGTGTTACGGCCGAGTGGTCGTGTATTGATTGATGGTGAACTCTATGATGCCTTTACCAAAGGTGGCTATATTGAAAAAGGAGAAACGATAGTTGTTGTTGATGAAGAAGGTTCAACGCTTAAAGTGAAGGTGCTATGATATATAAAATACCCGCACATTATTTTGCACGGGTATTTATGTAAAACTTATTTAATCAATGCAGTATGTTGCCCCACCTTGTAACTGCCGCCAGGAATACGGAAAGCAATATTTATGCGATTGAAGCTGTTAATTGCAATCACACTCATGGTCAGGTCAACCAATTCCTCTTCTGAAAATTGTTTTCGTGCTTCTGCATAAACTTCATCTGGCACGTGTCCTGATGCAACTTTTGTTACAGCTTCGGCCCAGGCAAGTGCTGCACGTTCACGTTCGGTATAAAGGGATGTATCCCACCAGGCAGACATCATGTGAAGACGCTGTTCGCTTTCTCCTTCGGCACGCAAATCTTTTGAATGCATATCAAGGCAATAGGCACAGCCATTGATTTGTGATACACGGAAATTAACTAATTCGCGTAGTGATTGCTCAACAGGTGATTTAGCTAAATAAGCACCTAAACTAAACAAGGGCTTCATAGCATTCTGTCCCTTTTCATAAAAATTAAGTCTCTGTTTCATCTCATTAATAATTTAGTGAATGTTGTTTTTACATCCCATAAAGATTGAGATCAGAGAAATTGGACAGACCTGGAAAGATTTTTTTAGATTAAATCATTCCACCCTTACTACATATTGATAAGAATGATAGGAAAGATATTTTAATGATCGTAAAGGGTAAAATTACGATCTATATAAACAACATGAAAAACATATCCACTCCTATATCCGACAAACGGTTTCTTCCCCTCAAAACGTAAAGCATAAAATGTCACGTCTGGTGTAATATGCGCAGGGATACCAGTTTTAATACTATCCTGACTGATCTTCTCTGTTCCCATTCCATGTCTAGGTGCCATTTGAATATCTTTCCATGTCATTGTACTTAACTTATGCATTCGCATTATCAGCGACGCTAGTTCTGAATCAGTGCAGTCATCTAAATGATGATTTTTATGAACATGTCTTAAACAAAATACGGGATAGTCAAAAATAGGATTATGCCCTGAAGAATTGGGATTCTTAATATTTTTGCCAAGGTTTGGAGGGACTCCCTTAAGGCGTTTAGTCATGCGATATTAATTATTTCTCAATTGAGTTTTGAAAAATCGTTTCATTAGAGCCTGATCAATTTCTTCATTCTTTTTTGTTCTGATCCAAGGTGATTCTGAATGCGTCATATTTCTTAATTTCCATGCAGAATACTGTCCGTATACCTCAAATACCTCATCAAGCAAATTCATTTGATCATCTGAAAACATTGTGACTACAATTTCATCAGGAGGAGTAATTCCGTTAGCGCCAAAATTTTTGTACTCATGATATAAGGACTCTACTACTGGTCCATGTTCCCATGCCATTATTGGTTCATCAAATAAGGGCGAATCATACATTGCTAAATGAAATCCCTGAGCATAGTATACCAATTTTTGCAATTTTAAATTGCTGATAGAATCTCCTATGTCAGGATCAGACAAGAGCAAAAAGTATTCTGCTACATTTTTTGATGTTATCATAAGAGGAGGTATTGAGTCATCTTCAATTTAATAATACAAAATTGTAAAAATTCTATACCATATCAAATACTTTCGAAATGAAAAAAGGTAATCATGTAACTTCGCGACAGTAATTGTCTTAACAATCTTAATACCGACCATCTGATTTGTTATTGCTGCAGGATTACAAATACGGTGATCATTTCATCTCACTGAAAACATTTTTCGTCTAACTGTACCGCTATAGTAATTTAAGGTGGGATAATTTCATTAAAATATTATATTTCAAAATTCGTCGAGTCCATAGCAACCAGATACTTAATTCCATATACTAATTTCCTTCAACATGAGCCAACAACCATCCTATCTTGAAACAAAAAGTCATTATCAAATTCTCGACGGTCTTCGCGGTGTAGCGGCCATTTCGGTGGTGGTGTTCCATGTCTTCGAGACTTATTCCGGCGGGCGCTTCACACAAATAATGAATCACGGCTATCTGGCTGTCGACTTCTTTTTTCTCTTGTCTGGTTTTGTGGTGGCTTATGCTTACGACGACCGTTGGGAAAAAATGACACAATGGGATTTTTATAAGCGTCGCCTTATCAGGTTGCAGCCCATGGTTATTATGGGATCAATTATCGGTGCTGCTCTTTTCTATTTTCAGGGCTCAGAAATGTTTTCACTTGTTTATCAGACACCTGTATGGAAACTTTTATTGGTCATGCTGGTAGGCTTCACACTCATACCGCTATTACCTTCTATGGACATTCGTGGCTGGCAGGAGATGCATCCGTTGAATGGCCCGGCGTGGTCACTGTTCTTTGAGTATGTTGCTAACATTTTGTATGCGTTAATACTTCATAAGCTTCCGCAAAAACTACTTTTTGTATTCGTGATCATCTCCGCCTTTCTTCTGATTCATTATAATGTTACTGGCCCGACAGGTGATGTTATCGGAGGTTGGTCCGTTGATAAAACACAACTTAGAATTGGTCTGATCCGCTTACTATATCCATTCCTGGCCGGCATGTTACTTTGTCGCGCAGGAAAACTGATTCATATAAAAGGAGCTTTCTGGGTATGTAGTTTACTTATTATCATTATACTTTGGATACCAAGAATTGGTGGCCCAGAAAATTTGTGGATGAATGGTCTGTATGAATCAATCTCTATCATATTATTTTTCCCGTTGATTGTTTCCATTGGTGCTGGCGGAACGCTGACTGGAAAATACGCCACTAAAATATGCAAGTTCCTTGGCGACATCTCTTATCCTATCTACATCACACATTATCCATTGATCTACATGCATATCGCCTGGGTTGGAAATAATAAAGTGCCAATGAAAGAAGGTCTTCTCGTCGGCGTACTACTTGTTATCGTGAGCATTGCTATAGCGTATGCCAGTTTAAAACTGTATGATGAGCCTGTAAGAGAATGGTTGAAGAACCGTTTCTTAACAAAGAAAAGGTAATAGAAATTTTAGAAATGCTATAAAAAAATCAGGTTTCAGATTTTTAATCTGAAACCTGAAATTCAAAACCCTGAAGTCAACTACTTCTTTCTTATGTAAATGTCACCATTATAATTCTTCATAGTTATCTCTGCGCC
>DATCRE010000740.1:0-8523 GCA_036569145.1 Cyclobacteriaceae bacterium | reverse complement strand
TTTTGGAAAATTAAAATAGGTGATTATCTTTGCGCTCCCTGACACGATATCAGTTGCCCAGATGGCGAAATTGGTAGACGCACTGTGTTCAGGTCGCAGCGCCTGCAAGGGTGTGCTGGTTCGAATCCAGTTCTGGGCACGTCAAAAGGTTGTAAGTCATTGATTTACAACCTTTTTATTTTTAGTCAATTCCGTTTTCTCCGCATTTCCTCCGCTTTCTCCCATTATCGTTGACACAAAATTGACACACCAAATTCGTTTGCGGCTGGGAGAACAAGACCGGCACGTTTGTACATTTTATGACACCCAAATCAGACACTTTTTCCGTGTTTGTGACACACCAAAATTTTCTGACACACCGGCAGTTGTGTACGAAAAAAAATCTTATGCAGCCTTTCTTCCGAACACTTCCGATTGCGCTACCAGCGTCACTTTGAAAGCCGGCACGGCATTATCATTGTGCCGGGATTGCATCACCTTTAAAATGTGTACAGTATGAATTTTTTAGAGAGAAAGACAAAGAAAGGCGATAAGATCGTTTTCTATTATGATTTTGGCAGAGGTAAAGGGCAACGACCTTCAACGGGCATTTTCATTTATACTAAACCGAAAGATCAGACCGAAAAAAATCACAACAAACATGCCCTTTCGCTCATTGAGTTGAAGAAAAGCCAATTAATCATCGAAACCCAGGCTATAGGTACCGGTTTTATCCCGCAGCATAAATTCAAAGCAAATTTTCTCAAATACTATGAGGAATATGTAAAGGCACATAAGCGCAAAGGCAACCGTCATTTGCAATGTAGCCTGACACAGTTTAAAAAATTTATGGACAAAGATTATGTGGCGCCGATAGAAGTAAACGAAAATCTTTGCAAGTCGTTTCGCCGTTACCTGCTTGATAAATATACGGGTGAAACGCCGTCGGATTATTATACGCGGTTTAAGTGGGTACTCGCTGCGGCTACTGCGGACGGTTACTATCGGCAGAATCCTACAGAAAAAGTAAGCGCAAAATCGAATTCTAGTAGCAAACTAAAAGATTTCCTGGAAGTGGAAGAATACCTTGAACTGCTTAATACACCTTCTTTGAACAGGGAAATACAGGAAGCCTTTATTTTCTGTTGCTACACGGGTTTGCGTTGGGTGGATGTAAGCCAGTTACGCTGGCAGCAAATTAAAGGGGCAGTACTCACTACCCGCATCATGGTGGAGGCAAAGCAGACTGTCTGAATTATGTGTGAACCAAAAATTGAGCTTTTCCTGTTCTAGCCATCGCGCAATAGATTACCCGATATTCTTAATGGGAAGGTTCGCAGCCACTGATGCCAAAGGCGACGGTGAACCATTCATAAGGGTGTCCAGTTCCTCCCGCTTGTAGTAGCCACTTGCATTTTTATAAACGCCCATTTCCTTGGCCTTTTTTGCTAGCTGCGATTTTCCTAAGTTGATGTACACCTGTGCTTCCTCCGGCTTCAAAAAGGGCTTAAAACAAAGGGCTATTGCCCGCATTACCACCAGTTTATCTTTATTTACCATAACCTTTTTCCCTGCAAAATGGCCTGGTAGCGGTAGTTTCTCTTCCACCAGAACATACAAGTGTAAGAAAAAACTGACGTTTACTGAACTCGATGTAATGATGTTTTTTAATCTCTGGTACTCGGATGCAAATGGCGCGCCTCGATCTTGCCGTCTTTCAGGCGAAGCAATACCCACAACTCTATAGGGGCTCCCTGTTTTTCTATGGAAGGCGCCAGATTTGCCAGAACAGATTTACGAGTTTTCCGTGAGGTAGTTGGTCATCGCCGTATCGGCATTGTAAAATTGCAATGCCTGGATAACACTAGGTATTTACTATTAAGTGATGACCTTCTAGAACTGTTACAAGTGCGAATACAAGGTAGGCATTCGGATGATTTTGTATTCCCATCCCCAACTGGGCTTTGAATTGATGACAATATGTTACAAAGGAGGGTCTTTAAACTGGTAACAAAAGTGTTAGGTTTGGGAGATAAAGACTTTTATGTAACAAGATATAACTATGGTACCAGATCTATTGAGCAAGGTATCTCTGCCACCAGCATAGCTTATGCGATGGCACATGCCACAGCTGAGACTGTTATACGAAATTATGCTATAATTGTCAAACTATCTACAATCCTAGGGCATTTAAGTCCCCAAAGCAAATGAAACACCCGAGTGAAATCTATTTATACTAAATGCTCATCCGGGTTTCAACCCAAATTGAAAAAAACTATATATTTGTAAATCCCCAAATTTTAACCGCCTGTATTGATTGCCCCAAGCAAACTAATTGTTAACACAAATTTTTCAAAATGGCAGTTCCCCAAGAAGAGGACTTCTTTACAGACCAATCAATTGCATCTAAGATTAAAGCCGCAATAGTATTTAAATATTTTTGCGCATGGGCTAATATCATTGGTAGTATAGGACCGGAAAAAATCGGATACCTTGATTTCTTCAGCGGGCCAGGTAAATACCAAGATGGTAATGACTCTACACCTATTTTGATTCTCAAAGAAGCTATTAGAGTGCCGAGAATCCGGCAGACATTAGTCACAATGTTTCAGGATGCCAATGATGAATATATTAAGACCCTAAAACGAAATGTTGAGGAAATCCCCGACGTTGATCAACTAAAATTCCGTCCATATATAGAAGTAAATAAAGTAGGTGAAGAGGTTACTAAAAAATTACAAGAAATTTCCCTAATTCCATCTTTAATATTCATTGATCCATTTGGCTATAATGGCTTATCTTTGGAGTTATTAGGTAGTGCGATAAAAGACTGGGGGTGTGATTGTATATTTTTCTTCAACTATAATCGTATAAATGCGGCAATAACCAATCCCATTTTTACCAATAATGTCAACTTAATTTTTGGAAAAGAAATAGCAGATAAACTCCGGCAGGAGGTGGAGGGAAAAAGTGCAGACGAAAGACAAAAATTAATAATGGAACGGTTAGCAGAGGCTTTAAACTCAGTAAAAGGAAAATTCAAAGTAGAATTTAAGTTTTACCAAGAGGATAGCAAAAAAACAAGCCACTATGTAGTTCTCGTTACGAAGCATCAAAAAGGATATGAAGTAATGAAAGAGACAATGGCGACATTTTCTGACTTAGCTGACGGTGTACCAACATATGAATACCAACCTAAAAAAGACCCACCTGTTACCGGTGATCTTTTCGCAAAAAAAACGAGTAAAATCATAGATTTGGCTGAAGATCTAGCCGTCAAATTCTCAGGTAAAACTCATAAAGTAAAAGACGTTTATCATAAGCACAACGTTGGTACTCCCTATATTTTGAGCAATTACAAGAAGGCGTTAATGTATCTGGAATCGGAGAACCGTCTAGAGGTTGATAAACCCGCAGCTCAAAGACCGATACGTAATGGTGAATTAACATTAGGAGACGACAGAAGCGTCACTTTTAAAAAATAAATGATGGCAAACTCCAGTATTGAATGGACGGAGATGACTTGGAACCCTACTACGGGATGTAATAAAGTCAGTGCAGGCTGCAAATATTGCTATGCAGAAATTATGACAAAGCGCCTCAAAGCTATGGGGCAGGAGAAATATAAAGATGGTTTCAGGCTACGAGTACATCCTGAGAGTCTTGATATACCATATACATGGAAGAAACCTAAAATCGTTTTCGTGAACTCAATGAGTGATCTCTTCCATAAGGATGTTCCAACAGACTTCATAATATCTGTTTTCAAAGTCATGAATGAAAATCCCATCCACACCTTTCAAATACTTACTAAAAGAGCAGAGCGTCTTTTAGAACTTAATGACCAATTAACATGGACTGATAATATTTGGATGGGAGTATCAGTTGAAGATGATCGAGTTACCGATAGAATTGACTATTTGCGAAATACAGGTGCTGTAATCAAATTTCTATCTTGCGAGCCTCTAATTGGTCCGTTGGACCATTTAGACCTCACTAACATAAACTGGGTAATAGTTGGAGGAGAAAGTGGACCCAAATCCCGACCGATGAAATCTGAATGGGTAACTAGCATTAAGGCTCAATGTGAGAAGAAGAAAGTAGCTTTCTTTTTCAAACAATGGGGAGGAAGAAATAAAAAAGCCGCCGGTAGAACTTTAGAGGGCAAAACTTATGACGGAATGCCATCAAAGACCCAAACACCTAATTTACATGTGTAGGAACTTTAAATATTAAGGGTGCAACCTTCCATAATTTCTGCAGAATGAATTCTACACTAGTCACTACCTTATAAATTCAGAGTCCTCCTTAAAAGTAAATGTCCTGTTTCTGTAATTGATCGTAACAATATCACCTTGTGACCGCCCAGCCTTTATGGTACCCTTTATCGTAGAGTCACAGGTCATAAAGGCGACCTGGACCACATGTAACAAGGTTTCCTTATCTGTAATCCCTTCTCGGCTATTGATTGCATTTTCGCAACATTCTTCCAATATAGCTTCATGCATCGGGTGAATGGCAGAAACCTTTAAATCTTTAATTGTTAAATTATATAGTTCTTGTGGCGTCATATCCATTGATATTTTTGGAACACATAATGTGCAAATATATTTAAAATCGATCATTAAAGAATAGAATCAGCCAATACATTATCGAGATTAAGGTATTTGTAAAGATTAATAACCAAATATTAAGAAGGAAGGCCACTCAACAGTGGTCTTCCTTTTTGTACACATAGTAACGAAATTTTTTGTCCGCAGATCCAATGCGTAGTGCATCCATATTTTCGGGTCAAGCTCGGAATTAATAATGATTATACATGCGTATTTATACGCTAATGATGTCAACGCTATTTATACGTTTTTTTTCATAGAATCGTGAAATGTATGAATTTGTTATCTAATTTACAGTCGGTTATGAGAGTTGAATGCTGATTTATATTTTAGGTATTGTATTATACCCACTATATCTGTGAAGTAGTTTAAGCTTTTGATACAGTAGAAGATCGCCATGATTAATTGAACATTGTTTTGTGAATAACCTTTTAATATTTCCCACTATGAATGCAATTTATTTTCTCATGTTTAATCCATAGACCTGGAGATTTTAGCTGATTAATTACTTCAGTTTTCTTCATTCTATTAGATCACTTATGCTTGTGGATACGCACTTAGATCTACAGAAGCCAGTAGTCTCAGCTCAAATGAGCATGACATCTATCGGATAAGTATTCATGTGCCTTACCGTGTTTGCAGAACTTCTTTCATCTTATAACCAATAGCATGAAAAAGCTATTATTTTTATTATTCCTTCTTATGACAGCCTATAAAGTATGGGGCCAGAAATCGCAAAAAGATTCAATTATTTGTCTTGATTTTCTTAAGGAGGTAACTCTAAAATCCGATAGATCAGCAAAAGCAATAAACCGAAAAACGATAAAGCTCTTAAGCCGGTTTATCAAGCAGGAAGATAAGCTTAAACGTAAGCTGACAGGTATCGATTCCGTGAAGGCCCAAAACCTGTTCACTCATTCTATAGACTCCCTCGGCAGCATGAAATTCCGCGTGAAGGGCAAGCTTGGAAAATACGCCGGTGCATTAATCCGGGGTAGTCCTTATCTTGATAGTCTTAGTAATTCATTGTCATTTTTGAAAGATTCCAAAGGATTATTGGAGAAATCCAAAGGTATTACTGATAAGTTGAAGGGTTCCCTGAAATCTCTCGATAATCTGAAAGATAAACTTGTCCAGGCAGAACAGATAGAGGCATATATCCGTGAGCGTAAGCAACTGCTGAAGGAGCAGCTAGGCCAGTATACCGGCTTTACCAAAGACCTGCAGAAAATGAACAAGGAGGCTTATTATTATGCGCAACAACTGAGAGAGTGTAAAGAAGTTTTTAAAGATAAAAAGAAGGTAGAACAGAAAGCGATGGAAGTGATTAAGAAGATCCCTGCTTTTAATGACTTCATGCAGAAACATTTCCAGCTTGCCAGCCTGTTCAATATACAAGGCGCCACTGCGTCGGCTCAAAACCTGGAAGGCTTGCAAACCCGTAACCAGGTGGAACTGCTTATCCAGCAGCGGTTAGGCAGCGGTCCTAATGTCATCGCTGCGGTGAGCCAGCAAATGACCGAAGCCCGCAGTAAGTTTGATGAACTGAAAAGCAAGTTCCCTGATCTTGATAACGCCGGAGAAATGCCGGACTTCAAGCCAAAGGAAATGAAAACAAAAAGCTTCCTACAAAGACTCGAATTTGGCAGCAACATTCAGTTCCAACGTAGTAATAAATTCTTTCCTTCTACCGGCGACCTCGCGGGACAAGCCGCCTATAAGTTCCACAAAAACGGAAGCGCCGGTGTTGGTCTTTCTTACAAACTGGGCATGGGCACCGGCTTCGATAACATCCGTTTTTCCAGCCAGGGTATGGGTATCCGCTCTTTTATCGACTGGAAGCTGAAAGGAAGATTTTTCCTCAATGGTGGCTACGAGCAGAACTATCAGCCTGACTACGTCGGTGCACCTGAAGGAGTAGGGCAAAAGTGGACCCCAAGCGGGTTGATTGGAATCAGTACAAAGTATAGAATTAATAGCAAGCTGAAAGGAAATATGACGCTCCTATTTGACTTTTTGTATAATCAACATATTCCTAGAACAGATCCTGTGAAAGTAAGGTTGGGATATAACTTCTAAGGAATAATCTATAAATCTTAGTAATAACTGTTCAATTAATAACACCATGAAAGAATCGTATTTACTCATCTTCTTTATCTTTTTTAAAATCACGCTCTTTGCGCAAACCGGTCCGGGGATGATTGACATCCCCAAAGTGATCCCCCCTTCTCCAAATGCAGCGTCACTCGGGAAATATGGTGATGTTCCTGTTGGACTTTATACGGGGATTCCAAGTATCAATGTGCCTTTATACACGGCAAGCATTGGCAAGGTGTCTTTTCCAATTTCCATCAGCTATTATTCCTCTGGCTTAAAAGTAAATGAACTGGCCTCACAGGTTGGCCTGGGATGGACATTGAACGCGGGAGGCGCAGTTACCAGGAGTGTAAATGTAAGGCCGGATGAGTTGGGGTATATGACCCAGGGTGGTTTGGCCGTACTGGATTCCATTGTAAAGACCGGCGATAGGATTAGGGAAGCTGCCGTAGGCATCCTGGATCTGCAACCGGATAACTTCTCTTTTAATTTCAATGGACGAAGCGGAAAGTTTATCATTGACGCCACCTCTAATAATAATGCTCATATCATACCCTTCCAACCCCTTCAAATCACTTATCCTAAACGGCTGGACAGCATCCAGATAGTGGATGAAAGCGGCATAATTTACCAGTTTTCAGCCTCAGAAACTTCATATACAGAAGGCGGAATATTATTTAACCCATTCAAGTCCGCCTGGTACCTGTCCCGAATTATTACTCCTTATGGAAACGCCTATTTTACCTATGGGGATGATGTGGACGATGTAATCAGCGAGCAAAGCGGTGAAGTTGATTATAAGCGAATAGCTGGTACTTGCGATCCCATGTCAGCATCGAACTCATATACACAGGTAAGAGCTGCATCGAAAGTGCTGAGAAGCATAACAACTCCTTCCTGTACTATCAACTTTTATTCTTCAGCAGGCAGGAGAGATGCACAGTCGAGGAGTAAACTGGATTCAATCACCGTTCTTGATAAGAAGGGCAAAAGGATAAAGAACTTTGCATTTAAGTATAGTTATTTCGGTTCTGAAACCGAAACGGATTTGAAGTACCGGAGGTTGAAACTGGACAGTATATCCGAAGAGGGTAGCAGTGCTGTTGGAAAGAAATGGTATGCCTTTGAATACAATTCCCCTGTGTCGGTTCCTCCCACTGATTCTAAGTCTCAGGATTATTGGGGATATTTTAATGGAGAAAGTAATTTCACCTTACTACCACAGGTTGATACCTTTATTAATAATATCCATATTTCATTGTCTGGTGCAAACAGGCAGCCCAATCCCAATTTTGCCTTAGCCGGAGTGCTTAAACGGATCACTTATCCGACCGGTGGCAATACGGAGCTGGTTTATGAAGGGAATGATTATGGTTTAAAGAATGGCACCCAGGTAAGCTATCGTCTTAAAATAGATAACAATAGATTGGCTTCGGCATTTAGTCCTACCAGTGGCACCAGTGTGGTTGACAACCAAACTGATCTTGCCATTAGTAATAGACAGGAGGTATTGATTAATTACTCAGGTGCAAATAGCGGTCCTGCTTCATTAGAAGATAACCCCTCAGTATATTTATACAAAGTCGGAGCAGATAATGTGTCGACGACTTTACTGGAATATCATAACCTGCGAAATGTCTCAAATTCACTGAGTATACAATTAGATTCTGGTTTATACCGGTTGAGGGCTACCGTAGATAGCAGGAGTGGTCAGAATGCGTATATCAGGGCACAGTATTACACTTACTCTGATTCAGTGGTAGTAATCAAAAAGATGGCTACCGGAGGTCTTAGAATCAAAGAGATTATAAACTCAGATGGTGTAACCAATATA
>DATCRE010000739.1:0-9999 GCA_036569145.1 Cyclobacteriaceae bacterium | reverse complement strand
GCGCTCTTTACGTGTCGTTAAGAAAGCAATCACATCACTGTCCTGCGCTGAGTTACGGAAGTAGTTACCAATCGTTGGTTCCAGTACCTGCGATACAAGATTGATCATGTTACCAAATCGTGCAATTACTTTAGGTGCTTCCGTTGTAGGCACGTGAATAATTTGGGCCACATCAAGATTGAATGGGAAACCATCTTTCGAGCGAACTGTAATGGTAGAAAGATTTTTATCGAGATTGTGCGCTTCGCTTCGTGCACTGGCCCAGTTCAACACCAGGTTTGTAGTAGGCACAAGCTCTACTTTCATAATGTATTTGTTGATAGGATATTTACCTGGACCCAGCGGCTCAAGCCACACGCCTTTGTAACCCTTCTCAACAATGTTACCATGTTTGAATTCAGCACCCGTAAGATCATGTCCTTCCTGACCGATGTATGAAATCACAACGCCAACATAACCAATAGCAATTTCAGTCATGGGTATTTCCTCGACTTGTACAGCCCATGGATTTAAGTTATACGAACCAGCAAGAATAACCTGTGGCTGCAGACCGCGATTACCTCCGTTCTTAATAAATTTATCGAAGTCCTGAAAGTTATTATGACCATCAACTTGCTTACCGGCAATCTGCCCGGCCTCAATCGGCAATCCGTCAAGCGTTGTAACGATGCCCACCATACTTTCCTGAATTCTTATCATGTCGGTAATAGAAATCTGAAACAGCATCGTGTTGATACGATATGCTCCTGCAGTAATGTAATTTGCCTGGCGACCACGTTGACCACCTCCAGTGAGAAATTTTTCAGCATCCTGAAAGTTGTCACACTCGGCACGTTGACCCAGAATATTTCCGGTAGGAATTTCAGCACCATCGCGCGCGAGAACTAATCCTATTTTACCTTCTGGTATAACCGTGAATCGCTCCATGGTTACATCATATTGCCAGACCCATTTCCAGAAGTAAAGTCCGGGAGCAAGAGCTTTTGCCTGGAAACCTGCTTCACCTTTAGTTGCAATGATCCGCCCATCAGGCAACTCCCGATTCTCACCAAACAATACAAACTTCTTTGTTACTAATCCAATTCTGTCTTCAGGTACGATGACCATGCCGAACAAGAAACGCAAAATGTACTTGTAAAGAATAATACATACAACGATGAGTAATACCCACCAATAATTGAGTAAGCTGTTTTCCATAATATTAATAAAGGATGGTTAAGACAAGAAGGGTAAGGGTGCAGTATAGAGATCTTATTGATCAAGAATTTTGGGTGTCGTAAAAATGACGGCACCAATGTAGGAAAGAATTTCAGATTTCAAATTCAGGATTTGAAATTAATTAGAACACCAAAGAAAACTGTGGTGGCTTGAAAAAAACCAAATGAATACTAAGGTTAACAGAAGAAAAGGATAAGGTTATTCGCTGGATTTTTTTAATCAAAATCTGCTGTTCCTTATAAGATCAACTTTCTCATACCACTCCGTTGCATATTTTTTATTGCGAATGAGAACATAGTTATCAGGATCGAACAACGTGGATGATTTAGCAAAACTAAAATCAGTTCTGCCATACGACCATACTTCGCGATCAGCAAATTTATAAACCGTTGGTGGTGGACCATAAATTAAATACGTCATGCCTCTATCGGTCTTCCAGCCTTCTTTATAGGATGTGAATAAATGATTGGCAACTTCAGCACGATTGAAATATGTTTTCATGAACTCACGGGCGCGATCAGTATCACGAGTAATGGCGAGTACGTTTTTATCGAATTGCTTCTTGTCATTACCAGCCATTCTTAATTTGTCATATTCATCTTTCGCACAGACATAAACAAATGGCCCCACAAGATCTTGTATGTGTTTAAATTTAGGATAGCCGTCTTCTACACGAAAAGCAAAGCCTTCAACCGTGGTGGTATCTTTTTGAACAAGGTATAATCCCTTTTTAGAAAAGGAAGTTAGTTGCGCATTCGTTAATGTAAAAATAGAATCTGGTTTTATAGCAGCATTAACACGGGCAAGACCTTCTGAAAATGCTGGTGCCGCTGCAGGAAAAGCATCGTTATAATAGGAAACAATTACGGATTCATCTTCTTTAAAACCATGTAAGGCAACAGATTTATTAACATTGATATAAGGCTCAAAAATAAAATCACCGTCGGCAGACTGGAGATAAGAATTTACACTGTGATCAGGGAAGAGAACAGTATAGAAAATCCAAGCTCTTTTGGTTGTGTTGTTAATAACCTTGGCAACAATAATTTGCTGGTTTGTTGATAGTCCAAACTTAAGATTTCCTGTTTGCGATAACTTTGCTGAAGCTAATGTGATCTGATCCGAAGAAATTGTGCTGCCTTCTTTATCCGTTAATTGCTCCCGCTTATCCCATTGAATGGTATAAGCATTTATGGAATACGTTGTGTCGGAAAGTTGAAGTCTGAAAAAAACAGTCCAGCCGTCCGTTTGCCTGATGGGCGCCAGGTCAAATGAAAACCCGGTTGATCCATTATATAAGTAACTGTAATTAATATCGCGTAAGTTTTGGGCTGAAACCACCGAACTTATGCCAATGCATAGTATGGAAAAGAAAAAACGAACTGCCTTCATGACGTGAAAATTAAAGAACCTTTTTGAATTACCAGCATGCAAGCCCCGGAAATTGACGCAATGTATTTTATTACAGAAGGCATCCATTATCAATGATCAAAATCATTATTTTTGCCCTCCATGGCTAAAGTATACACTACCGAAATCACCAGCGAAGAGATCGCTTCTGATAATCCCATTCATCAACGATTATTTAAAGCTTATGTTGTAGCGAAAGACTACGTTCAGGGCAATTTATTAGAAGTAGGTTGTGGCGAAGGACGGGGCATAAACCTGATGATGGAGCGCACTACAAGTTACACAGCCATCGACAAGATAGCACCAGTCATAGAAGACCTTCAAAAGAAATATCCGCAAGGTAAATTTATGAGCATGAACATTCCTCCGTTTGGTGGAGTGGCCGACAACCAGTTCGACAGTGTAGTGAGCTTCCAGGTGATTGAACATATTGACGATGACCGCGGCTATCTCAAAGAAATTCACCGGGTAATGAAGCCGGGCAGTGTAGCGCTGATTACAACACCTAACCGCAAGATGTCACTCTCCAGAAACCCGTGGCATGTGCGCGAATACCTGGCTGACGAATTGAAAAATCTCGCCTCAACTATATTCAGTCATGTGGAAATGAAAGGCATCACAGGTAATGCTAAAGTGATGGCCTACTATGAAGAAAACAAAAAGTCAGTAAACAGAATTATGAAGTGGGATATCCTGAATCTTCAATATAGACTGCCTGCCTTTATGTTACGAGTGCCGTATGAAATTTTAAACCGTCGTAACCGGAACAAACTTCAATCGGGAGATGAAACGATGGTAATGGATATTCATCATGAAGATTACATCGTTACAGATGATGCGGCATCAGCACTTGATCTGTTGCTGATTGTAAGAAAGTAGAATTTCCCTCAGAAAGTTTTAGGGGTAAAAGACCTTTTCATTGTCTTGGATAATGCAACCGGGTGGTCTTGCTATAATTTAAATCTTCGCTTAAACTATGATCAATACAAATTATTCGAACGTGCTTAAAAAAGTTGTCTTTACAAGTTGTCTGCTCACAGCATTTTTGCAATTGGTAGCTCAGACTATCATTCCCATTGAAACAGACAACAATGTTGTTGTATTACAGACAGACAAAAACAATTTATTGAGAACAGTTTATGTTGGCAAACCACTGCTTAATGCCAATGAATATGCCAATGCAATAAGCGTTGCACATCTTGACGATGATAACGTCGGTATTTATAACGCAGCTTATACGCCTTCAGGTACTTGGAACCTGGTTGAGCCTGCTATTAGTGTAAAGCATGCTGACGGCAATCCCTCGCTCGAACTAAAATATGTAAGCCATACACAAGAGAAAGAAAATGCTAACACCATCACGCGCATTGTGATGAAAGATAACGTTTATCCATTCCAAGTTACATTAATTTATAAAGCGTGGAAAAAGGAAAATGTAATTGAACAGTGGGCAGAAATACAACACACCGAAAAGAAACCCGTTGTGTTAGAGAAGTATGCATCGGCTAATTTATATTTCAGCAACAGCGACTTTTATCTCACAACGTATCAAGGCATGTGGGCGAAAGAAATGCAGGGAGCTGAACAAAAACTTGAACGTGGCACACGTTCTATCGATACAAAGTTAGGTACACGTGCCATGTTATTGCAGTCGCCAGATTTCATTCTTTCATTTGATAAACCTGCATCTGAAAACGAAGGACATGTGATGATAGGGCAATTGGCGTGGCCTGGAAATTTTAAAATGGATTTTGAAGTAGATGCTTATCAGAACCTCAGGTTTATTGCAGGCATCAATCCGTTTGCATCTGAATACTCTCTTCAACCTAATCAGGTATTTAAAACACCTTCATTAATCTACGCAACTTCTTTTAATGGCACGGGCGATGCAAGTCGCAACCTTCATGCGTGGGCCAGGAAATACAGAGTGCTTGATGGGCAAGGTCAGCGCCTCACACTATTGAATAACTGGGAGGCAACCTATTTTGATTTTGACGAAACAAAATTATCATCATTATATAAAGATGCGAAGAACCTGGGTGTTGACATGTTCTTGCTGGATGACGGATGGTTTGGAAATAAATATCCCAGAAATGGCGACAACGCTGGACTTGGTGATTGGCAGGAGAATGTAAAAAAGCTTCCGCATGGTTTGGGCTATCTTGTACATGAAGCAAAGAAAGAAGGCGTGAAGTTCGGTATCTGGATTGAACCTGAAATGGTAAATCCAAAAAGTGAATTGTATGAAAAGCATCTTGACTGGGTAATCCGTCAGCCAGAGAGACCTGAAATTTATTATCGCAATCAGTTAGTGCTTGATCTTACGAATCCTGAAGTACAGGATTTTGTATTCGGCATTGTTGATAATCTCTTTATTAAAAATCCTGAGCTTGCTTTTATTAAGTGGGATTGTAATGCTGTAATTTATAATGCGTACTCAGCTTACCTCAACAAGAAAGGTATACCACAAACACATTTGTATGTTGACTATATAAAAGGATTGTTCAAAGTTCTGGAAAGAATCAGAGCTAAATATCCAAAAGTACCGATGATGCTTTGCTCAGGCGGAGGTGGACGTGGTGATTATGAAATGCTGAAATACTTTACAGAGTTCTGGCCAAGCGATGATACCGAGCCTGTTGAAAGAATATTTATGCAGTGGGATTATTCATACTTCTTTCCATCTATTGTAATGGATAATCACGTTACAGATTGGGGCAAGCAATCACTCAAATTCAGAGTAGATGTTGCAAGCATGGGCAAGCTTGGCTTTGATGTTGTGGCTAGCAAACTCAGCGAGAACGATATGAAGTTTGCGAAAGAAGCGGTGAGCAATTATCATTCATTCAAAGATATTGTTTGGCATGGCGATTTGTATCGTCTTGTTAATCCACATACAAATCCTATTTCATCGTTGTTGTATGTAAATGAAAACAAGAGCAGAGCTATCGTATTTAATTACCTGGTTGATTATCGTCAGCGTCTTACAGAAACAGAGAAACCAGTTAAGTTAAATGGATTAGATCCGGCCAAAAAATATACTGTTAAAGAAATCAATCTCTATCCGGGTGCTAAATCGCCAATCAATTCATCTACAATATATTCTGGCGATTTTCTAATGAAGGTTGGCATAAATCCGAATATAAGTCTGTACAAAACCAGCGTGGTGCTGGAAGTGAATGAAGTTAAGTAAGAGAGTATTTATAATAGTGAACTGAATGAAACCAGGAGCAGCAGTGCTCCTGGTTTTTTTATGATCAGCCACGTTAAGTGCATTTTGTCGTTTACAGATTATTGAGTTATTTAAAGGAAAGAAAAAACATATCAATACATCCAGATTACATATCAGTGAGGAGACATTGATCTCGAAACTGCGAGCAAAGGATCGCTCGGTATTGGAGTATTTATATGATCATTATTCTTCAGCGCTGTATGGTGTGATCTTTCGTATTTTGAAAAAAGAAGAAATAGCTGAAGAAGTTTTACAGGACGTCTTCATGAAGATCTGGGATCGCTTTGAAAGCTACGACGCAACGAAGGGAAAACTTTTTACCTGGATGGTGAACATAGCCCGCAACCAGGCCATCGACAAAACACGGTCGAAAGAAATAAGTAAAAACTCGAAAACCAACACCATTGAAAAGTCCGTACATAAAATTGACAACAAAGATTTTGTAGAGCAGAGGATAGAGGAGATTGGTGTAAAGGATATCCTGAGAAATTTAACAGATGATCAGAAGTTTGTAGTAGAGCAACTCTATTTTCAAGGATATTCTCAATCAGAGCTGGCCGAAGAATTTAATATTCCGTTAGGCACAGTAAAGACACGGCTGAGACTTGCCATGCAGCATTTACGAAATACACTGAAAGTGATTTGAATATAGAAGAATACATATCGTCCGGAATTCTCGAAGCCTATGTGCTGGGAGAGCTTAGCGAGCAAGAGCGAATTGACGTAGAGAAAAACCTCGTGCAATATTCTCAGCTTCGTGAAGAACTTCAAGCCATAGAAGAGACCCAGGAACAACTTCTGATGAGTGCAGCCATCAAGCCGCGCATACAGGTGAAAGATTCTTTATTTCAAAAAATAGATCAGCAAAAACCGGAAGCTAAAGTTGTGCCACTCATACCTGAACATGATACGGGCAGCAACATCTGGAGATACGTTACAGCGGCATCTATAATAATTGCATTAGTGTCATCTTACCTGGCGTATGACTACCACAGCAAATGGAAGCACACCGAAAACAGTTTAACAGAACTCATTGCACAGAATCAACGCGTAGCAAAAGATTACAATGTAGTGAATCAACGTCTCGATAAAATTGAAAATGATATTAAAATCATAGACAACCCCGCCTTTCAACGCGTTATCATGAAAGGCACTGACAATGCACCTGAAGCCATGGCCTATGTTTATTGGAATGCTTCGAGCAAGGAAGTTTACCTGAGCATTCAGAGCATGAAAGAACTTTCAAAAGATAATCAATATCAACTCTGGGCTATCATTGATGGTAAGCCTGTTGATGCCGGTGTATTTGATGGTAACGTAGCAGGTCTTCTTAAAATGAAAGCTATCGGTACAGGTGCTGCTGCCTTTGCTGTAACTGTTGAACCTCGTGGAGGAAAGCTAACACCTTCGTTGGAAACTATGCAGGTTATGGGGAATGTGAAAAGTTAGCCCCGAGTAAAATCAATCTTATTATTCTTAGTTGGGATTTAAATCCTGAAAACCTGCGGGTACTACAAACGTGAGTGGTCTCAATAAAAGACAATTTATATATTCATCTTGTTCGATGGGTTTGATCAATTCTCTAAATTTTTTCTCAAACCCGAATTGTCTTTTAATGTCACCTTCTTTGCAATCTGTTTCGATGGAGATATATACTGGAAGAACAAGAGGAATGCTTTCTATTGCTTTTTTTCTTTTTTTCATAGGCGTCCATTTCGATGCCTTGACAATTGAAAACAGATCCTCTTTGATAACATCCGGAAAAACATCAGAGACTACAATAGAGTTTGTATTGCCATGCTTGTCAACTGTAAACTTTATTATGCCAATACTGGTATTACAGATCTTGTACTTTTTAGTAACAAGTTGATTCAATATGTGATTTTGAAAAGTCTTGGTTGAATCCAAAAACATTGGAAAATGAATTTCCTGGCTAAAGCATATCGAAGTTTGAAGTATAGCTACAAGTAAGCAGATTAATATTTTTTTCATACCCTTAAATTTATTTGCAAGCAGTACCCTTGGTTCCGTTTCTATATCCGTCAGTTAAACTGGTTATTTCCTCAACACTCGAAAAATTATATTTATGAATCAAATCATTAAAATATGTTGGGTTGCTTGTCATGATGTCTTTTAGACCTCGTAATGCAAGTCCATTGCAATCTTTTACTGCGAGGTTCGGGAAAACTTCTAATATCGCTTTACTTAATTGGTTGATGTAGTTTTCTGCTATTTCAACATGTTGTTCAAGTTGATCTCTGCTATAGTTATTAGCATTAAGATATGCATGTATAGCTTCATGGTAAACTACAGACGCTACATATTCAGAAGAAGAACTTTTGAGATCAGTATCAAGATAAATAGTTACATTGAGAGGATTTGAATCATTTGTTACAACTGTTCTGCCCGGAACCGTCAATGATTCATCCTCTTCAAGCGTCAGGTTGGTGCTACTTGTCATACCAAAACCAGTATTTATCATGGTATTAACATCGTTTCTTAAATCTGAATTTATAAGGTTATCAGTTACATGCCTGATACAATCAGAATAAGTGTTGTTATAAATATAGTCATCCGGAATTGGTTCATAGTATGGTTGAGGATAAGTGTCTCCACTTTGGCAGGTTGAACTCACTTCGCAACCATATTGTGAGTCAACCCATGATTGCGCCGACCAGGCAGCAAGATTTTGACTGTACACCATCGACCAATATGTCATACATGATTGGTACACCCATACAACATAAAATTGACCGTTGCTAACGTAAGAATATTGATAGCCGCAATCTGCCGTTCTTTGTGAAGTGGTGATATTTGGTTTAGGCAAAACATTAGTGACTTGATAATCATTAATAAAACCAACTCTTACGCCATTTACATAATATAATCCGCCTTGAAACCCCGTCTTCCAATCATGAATCGTTATACCACCTGTAAAATTTGACATGTCAAGCTTGTAATTGTTTTTACTAAAATTCTCATTGGTAGCGAGAATCTCAACAATCAAGGCCTTCATTTTTCCTTTAACATCTTTGGTAATCCATAATTCTCTGATGGTTTGTTTTCCGAATCTATATTTTGATTCGTACCACATTGGAATAGCATACGTGTCAGTAAATTCTTCCACTGAAATCTTCTTTGCTTTACTCCAAAAAATTTCTTTTTTTATTAATGATGTCGAATAGCCTGAAGAGTTTTGATAACCATTCAATGATTGTGCTCCTAATGAATCCTCAGATAAATATGTTTCAAACCAGGCTTTTGCTTGTAATACTGAGAATTCTTTTGTGTCGATAGATTCTTTACATGAAATGCTTACTAATAAAAAAATTGAACCGATGAGTAGCTGACTAAATACTTTTTTCACACAACTTAAATTTGATAATCTACAAAGTATGTGAATTCGTAATAATAAATAATCACTCAGAATCAGAAAGTTCATACCGGATTTCTCCGGTTTCTGAAACAACTGCAATGGCAGGTTAAATAAAAAACCTTCGAAATCTTAAATCAATATTTTAATTCAGACTATAGTCTGCAAAGTATCATTTCGATCTTTTCCAACTTTGTAAAGTTGAAAACTCAATTAAGAGTCATGATGAAATTGCCTTCCAATACTGAACTTACGCTCCAACTTATTCAGGAAGAATTAAAATGCAGGAAGTTTTTTAATAGCCTCAGCAAGCTTGGCTTACGTGATAGCCACTACCAACCCAACCTGGATAATCTCATCATGGCTTACGTTGGCTTATATGATAATACTGATCAGACTTTTGAATTTTATTACGACATAATAGAAACTCATAGTGAACGGATTGATGAGACCAGCGAATCAGTTATAGAACAAGCATTGAAAGTTTACATCGCGTTATTGGCAGAAGTTAAGAGGCGGGAAGAGGTGTAACTTAATAACATATCAATGCTTTTGAATGATCTGCTTCAGTGCAGGCTCAACGGCTACACGATGTGATGCTCCAAAAACTACAAAGACTCTGTCGTACTTGTTTAGTGCGTCATCAATCTTTTTCAACAATGCCTGGTCGCGAACATCCTTGGTGGCACGTCCAACGTTTCCAAATACACTTGAGTCTCCGAGATAATACTCTTGAATCTGGATGAGATTCTCAAGTTTCAAATCA
>DATCRE010000738.1:0-14953 GCA_036569145.1 Cyclobacteriaceae bacterium | reverse complement strand
AGCAGGCTGACAGGAAGTGTTGTAGCCCAGCTTAATTCGTCAATCATCATCTGTCCGTTTTTCTCTAGCAGTGTCTTCAGCACGTGTTGTTCATCGGGTTCGTAGCCTTCCAGTGAAAAAGGTTCTTTTCTTTTTACATTTTTAACAGAAGCATCCCAGTTCATGATATATTCAAGATCCTTGATAGAAGAGATGAGATGTGCTTTGTTTGATTTAATCAGATTGTTACAACCTTCAGAATAGCTTTGACCAATGTTACCCGGAAATGCAAAGACATCTTTGTTATAGCTGTTAGCAATGTCGGCAGTAATCAATGCTCCTCCTTTTTCTGCTGCTTCAACAACAATCAACGCATCGCTTAAGCCAGCGATAATTCTGTTTCGTGCTGGAAAATTATGCGCATCGGGTTTTGTGCCGAATGGATTCTCAGTTAGTAAGCCACCGTGATCCAGCATTTTCTTAGCTGTCTCTTTATGTGTTGCCGGAT
Source organism: Cyclobacteriaceae bacterium (assembly GCA_036569145.1). GTDB lineage: Bacteria > Bacteroidota > Bacteroidia > Cytophagales > Cyclobacteriaceae > DATCRE01. The sequence goes on along the minus strand of DATCRE010000738.1, from coordinate 14,466 downwards.
AGATAATGTCCATGCCGCTACCCATCACACCAAGTGTTGGTAAATTATTTTTCAGCGCCTGTTTGTGCGCCTGTATATCTATGCCATACGCCAGGCCACTTATGATCAACGCATCGTGAGGTACAAGTTCTCGCATTAATTCCTCAATGCAATTACGACCATAATCTGTTGATTTACGGGTGCCCACAATGCCAATGGTTTTAGATGCTTCGAGGTTAACGTTACCTTTCAGATAAAGGAGGGAAGGTGCATCAGCAATAGCTTTTAAACGCGAAGGATATTTTTTGTCGGTGAAGAATAACAGTTCAACAGATTCTTTTTCTGCTTTCTTTAATTCTTCTTCAGCCTGGTGAAATGATTTTCCACTTGTTAATGTATTGGCTGTAACCTGACCTATGCCTGGTATCTTCAGTAATTTACCTTTAGGTGTTTGAAAAACTTTTTCAGCAGAGCCACAGTAGCTAACTAATTGTCTGATGGTATAATCTCCAATGCCTGAAACAAAATGAAGAGCTAATAATGAGAGACGATTCTGATCCATTGCTCCCAAGATAAATGAATTGATTAAATCAGAGAACAGATGAAGTAAAATCAGGACAGGTAAAAATCCGGTATTGATAAATAGTCATCAGACATTGGTTAATAGTTAATAGTGTCCTGTCTTCGTGAAGCTGAAATCGTAAATAGTCAGTAGTAGTTTAGAAATAAAGGTAGTTGTAAAAAGGATTCGATAGAGGAATCAGTGACAAATGACTAACGCATCTTGTCTCTAAGCTCAACAAGAAAACTGCGCACGCGTCTCAATGATTCAATCATGTCCATCTTATCTTTTACAGCATGCGTATCATTGCGAAGCATTTCTTTAGCGCCTTGCAACGTGAAGCCTTTTTCTTTTACAAGGTGATAGATAGTACGAACATTATCGATGTCCTCGCGTGTGAACTGGCGATTGCCTTTACGGTTTTTCTTTGGCTTGATGATTTCAAACTCCGACTCCCAGAAGCGAATCAGTGATGGCGCTACATTGAAAAGCTCCGCTACTTCTCCTATTGAGTAGTAAAGTTTTTCGATTTCTTTCTCTTTGTATGCCATGTTATTGAGCAATATAAGTAATTAAACCATTTTCATCAATGCGAATTGTAGATTCGGGGAAATCTTTTTCGGTAAGTTCCTTTATCTTTCTGATGACCCGTTTTGCAGGATCGATTCTCACACCGGTTCCATAAGTCTGGTATGTAGGTGTGATCTTAGCTTTATAAAACTTACCTTTTGAATCAGTGTAGACCTTTATAATAGGAGCAAGCCCATTAATGCCCGATACGCTTATGCCTCTGTATGTACAGAAGTTACCCATACTATAAGTAATAAACCGGCCTTTATAAAGATCAACGGCACGTGTAACATGGGGGCCGTGTCCAAAAACAATATCAGCTCCAGCATCAATCACAACGCGTGCAAACTTGTAAACGTCACCTCTGTTTTCTCCATGGAAAAGCTCATTTGTTCTCGGCACATGTTGATATTCTGCACCTTCTGCACCACCATGAAAAGATACAATAACAATATCACTGACAGAATCAAGATGTGCAACCAGGGCTTTGGCATTATCAAGATCATTCAGATTTACGCAACCGCCGTTGGGTGCGAAAGCAACAACACCATACTTTATACTATCACGTACAAAAGTTGTGTAAGGATGTATGAGTTGACCAGCATGCTCAAGGTGCGCTTCTTCAAGTGTTTTAATGCTGCTGCGTCTTCCGGTTTCACCAAAGTCACCAGCATGATTATTGGCTAAGCTCATCACATCAAAGCCAGCATTCAACAGGTTCTGAACATAACTCACTGGTGTACGGAATACATAACACACTTTTGGATCCTTACAAGTTTTTGGTGTTCCGCCTTCGTTCAATAGTGTTCCCTCTAAGTTCCCGAACGTGATGTCTGCATTTTGTAAAACATGCTCAACATCTTTCAATAAGAAGGCACCGTTGTCAGCTGGCAGTTTGTTCTCGGGGTAGTTGGTGCCCATCATGATATCGCCAACACCAATAACCGTTATGGTATCTTTTTGTTGAGCCATTACGGGATTAGCTAACTCTATAATATAGACAGCAAGGAGGATTACTATATAACGCATCAGGATTAAAGCTTTTCTAAAGGATTGCAAAGAAAAGGTTAAAAATTCGAGGCGACAAGTTATTAAAAGAGAACTTTAATACTTTGATGTAGTGGCGCTGATTCTTAACAACTTAATTTTGTTAACAGAAGATTATTTGGTCTGAAAAAATGCTCACCATTATGGGATTCCGCCATGCTTCACGCATCAAACATGTAGGGCACTTGAACATTAAGATTACTCTAATAAATTGTATAAATTTGATATATATGAATGAGATATGGGAACAGTAGAGCTGAAATCTGATTTACATCGAATATTAGACAATATCGAGAATGAACAATTGCTTAGAACAATTTATGACTTCCTCAAACAGAAAGAAAATGTTCGTGAAGGGCAGATATGGAAGATGTTGACTGAGGAGCAGAAAAAGGAAGTATACCTGTCATATAAAGAATCTGAAGATGATAAAAATCTAAAAAGTTGGGATGATATTAAGAAGAAGTATTGATGCAGGTATACGTCACTCCCCGAGCCGAGAAGGACTTTGACTCAATCGTAGACTATATCAAACACAAATGGGGAGAAACAACGGCAATTCAGTTTGTTCAAAAAGCCGATGATATCTTCAGTCTCCTAAAAAGTTATCCTTCAATTGGACAAGTCGAGAAGGAAGATATACGAGGATTTCAATTATCACCTCAAACCAGAATACTTTATAGAATTAGAGACGAAAAAATAATCATCCTTACATTCTTTGACGTAAGACAAGACTCCAAGAAAAAATTTGGGTAACTAAATCAATCCAACGGCTCAATATTCTTGCTTCCTTCTTCGATGAGCTTGTCGAATTCTTTGTTGCTAAGATCGCGCTGGAAGAAGTTGATTGGATTTACGTGCTCACCATTAAATAACACTTCATAATGTAAATGTGCTGAAACTGAGGTGCCGGTGTTTCCAACATAAGCAATTACCTGTCCGCGTTTAACATGTTCACCTGCCTGCACACCAAATCGCGACAGGTGCGCATAACGCGTCTCGAAGCCATGACCGTGATTAAGGTAAACTACATTTCCATAAGAATCTGATGAGTAAGCCATCGTGATTACACCATCACCTGTTGCATATACCGGTGTGCCCTTGGCAGCAGTAAAGTCAAGACCTTTGTGTGGTCTTACAAAATGAAATATCGGGTGCATGCGACTTCCATACGTCATGTGCAATTGCTGAAGTTGTTTGTTGTTGATTGGCTGAATAGCAGGACGTGAAGCCCACATCTTAATTTTATTATCCAACATTTCAGTAAGCTCATCGTACGATTGTACTTCTACATCCAACTGGTGCTTGAGTTTTTCAAGGTGAACATAGTTGCTAACAATGCCCGGAAATTCTTCAATGCCTTTCAGGTTTATCTTTTCACTACCACCAATACCGGCTTCACGAATGCTTGGCGAGAGTGGTTCAGAATCAAGAATAACACGATAGTTGTTATCATCTTTTTCAATGAGCGCAGTTAATTCCTGGTTGGCATTTTTTAATCTGTGATCAAGAATGCTCCACTCAGTCCTTAATGATTTATTCTTTTTCTTTAAGATCAGCTCATCAATAGATTCATAATTATTGAGATGATAGATGAAGCCCATCAATCCAACGCCGAAGGAAGCCAGCATAAACCAGAATGACCGCTTTAAAAATAAGCGTCGCGTTCCAAACACAGGTTCGTATTTGCAGGTCTCCGGGTTATATCGGTATTTAATTCTTCCCATCAATCCAGTGACTGGTTTTGTTTTTTACTGAGCGATATGAGTTTGTTGTATGCATGACTGTCTAATCCTTCAATCATATATGCCATAGGGTCGACCGTTTCACCACGGTGAATCACTTCATAGTGAAGATGAGGGGCAATGGAGCCGCCGCTGCTTCCAACAGTACCGATTATCATGTGCTTAGTTACTCTTTGTCCAGGCTTCACTGCAATTGTTTCTAAATGCGAATATCGTGTAACAAAGCCATGACCGTGATCAATATCAACAGAATTTCCATAGCCGGCTTGTATATCGCTTTGATTGATGTCGATAACTCTGCCTTGTGCTGTAGCGAAAACTTCCGTTCCGCGGGGTGCAGCAAAATCAATTCCCGGGTGCTTATATTTTCCTTTATGAAATGGATTGATACGTGTGCCAAATCCTGATACTAACAAATCCAGATTTGGATTGGCTATCGGTTGAAGCGTAGGGATTGAATTAATTAAAGCAATGTCTTCTTTAGATATAGAGATGTTATTTTGGAATTTCTCATTTATAGCGACAGACTGATGATGTAGCGCTGTTGATTTTTCATCCAGAGACTTCAGCAAATCATCAAACGATGACTCATTAGCCATTAAAATCGCTTTTTTATCAGTGGTTGCTGTATTTACAGATGTGATGGAAGTCTCCTCAAAAAGTCTTTCATTAAGTTTCTGATCTTTCTCTTTGAGTTGGTTGAGCGTTGATTCTATGGCCGAGAGTTGGCTGGCGAGTACAACCTGGTGCTTATCCAGTGCAAGGTTTTCCTTTCGAAGTGCGTTTTCCAGGGCTGATTCCGTAAGTCTGTCATAGGCCAGGGTGCCGCCCACGAAGATTAGCGCGCCTACAAACAGTACACCTAAACAATACAATATGGCATCCCTGATCCGGAGGGACGAAGGCTCATACTGACAAGTTTCCGAGTTGTAGTAATAGGTAGAATTACGCATTTATTCGAAAAAGGATCAATTAGTTAAGGTTTAGTAAAGCCATAAAAAAAAATGCACATTCTGCGTAATCTCCCTCATCTGCGACTATTTTTGTGGCTTGCTCTATATTCAGAGGGCTAATATAGTAAAAAACGGAGTAGTCAAAAGTTTAAACAGTGTAAAACAACATGGATTCGGGTTCGATAAGGCGTAAGTTTCTGGAATTTTTTGAGAAAAAGGGGCATCTCATTGTGCCTTCAGCCCCATTGGTATTAAAAAATGACCCAACCTTGCTCTTCACAAATTCGGGCATGGTTCAGTTTAAAGATAACTTTTTGGGCAATGCAATCCCCAAAGCCAAACGAATTGCCGACACACAGAAATGTCTTCGCGTGAGCGGTAAACACAATGATTTAGAAGAGGTTGGTATTGACACGTATCATCATACCATGTTCGAAATGCTGGGCAACTGGTCTTTCGGTGACTACTTTAAAAAGGAAGCGATTGAATGGGCATGGGAGCTTCTTACGGTTGAATATAAATTACCAAAAGACCGCCTCTATGTAAGTGTGTTTGGTGGCGATAAAGATGATAACCTCGGCTTCGACCAGGAAGCTTTTGATCTGTGGCGCTCTTTTGTGAGTGAAGACCGCATCATTCGCGGTAACAAGAAAGACAACTTCTGGGAGATGGCCGACCTCGGTCCTTGTGGTCCTTGTTCTGAAATACACGTAGACCTGCGCTCTGATGAAGAACGTAAGACCGTAGCAGGTAAAGACCTGGTTAACAATGACCATCCACAAGTAATTGAAATATGGAATCTGGTGTTCATGGAATTTGAACGCTACTGGAATCCACAACTTGGTGGTGCAAGTGAAATGTTCAAGTTCGATCTGGAATATCGTGGTGATGATAAGAAGGTAGCACGCGAGAAACTTCGTTCGAAGCTTACGTTACTAAAGCCGCTTCCCAATAAGAATGTTGATACTGGTATGGGCTTCGAACGTCTGTGTCGTGCCATCAATCTTGTAAGTTCAAATTATGATACCGATGTATTTACACCATTGATTAATTACATCGCAGAACAATCTGGTATCTCATATCAAAACATGATTCAGCCATCAACAAAAAAACAAGATGGTAATGAGAAGACAGATATTGCCATGCGTGTAATTGCCGATCACGTTCGCGCCGTATCATTTGCTATTGCTGATGGACAATTACCGTCGAACTCAGGATCGGGTTACGTTATCAGACGGATTTTGAGAAGAGCTGTTCGCTATGGCTTTACATTCCTGAATTTCAAAGAACCATTCATTTACAAACTTGTATTCGTATTGGCTGATCAGTTGAAAGATGTATTCACCGAGCTTGATGCACAACGCGATTATGTGAGCAAGGTGATCTATGAAGAGGAGATATCTTTCTTGAGAACATTGGATAAAGGAATAAAACGAATTGAAGATGCATTCTCTAATCTCAATGACCCTCTTATTTTCCTTGATAAGAAAGTGCTGAGAGGAAGTGTAGCGTTTGAACTTTATGATACTTTCGGTTTTCCGTTTGACCTCACATCATTGATCGCTCGTGAGCGTGGCTTCTCTGTTGATGAAGAAGGTTTCAATGCCGAAATGGCAAAACAAAAAACTCGCTCCAAAGCAGACGCAGCAAAAGAAACCGGCGACTGGACATTAGTAGGCGAGGATGAAAAAACTGAATTCATTGGTTACGATCACCTTGATGCTGAGGTGCGCATTATCAAGTATCGTAAGATCAAACAAAAAAATAAAGAACTGTTTCAATTAGTATTTGATAAGACTCCGTTCTACGCCGAGAGTGGTGGCCAGGTTGGTGATACCGGGCACATCGAAGCCGGTTCGGATAAAATTTTTATAATCGATACAAAGAAGGAAAATGAATTGATTGTTCATTTCGCAGAGAAATTGCCTAGCGATGTAAGTGCAACTTTTAAAGCTGCTGTCAACAAGCACAAACGCGATTTGTCAATGGATAATCACTCAGCCACACACTTGCTTCATGCAGCACTTCGCCAGGTGTTAGGCAAGCACGTTGAGCAGAAGGGTTCATTGGTAAATGATAAGGTATTGCGCTTCGACTTCTCGCACTTTGCAGCAATGACACCAGAAGAATTGTTGAAGGTTGAAGATATCGTGAATCAAAAGATACGCGAGAATATTTCATTAGATGAAAGACGCAATGTGCCAATTGAACAAGCGAAGAAATTAGGTGCTATGGCATTATTCGGAGAGAAGTATGGTGACTTTGTCCGCGTCATTACATTTGACCCGAAATTCTCTGTCGAGCTTTGTGGTGGTACGCACGTGAAAGCTACCGGCAACATTGGATTGTTTAAAATTACATCCGAGAGTTCAGTAGCGGCAGGGGTTCGAAGAATTGAAGCCGTAACAGCTGAAGAAGCAGAAAAATATGTTCGTGATGAATTTGCATTGCTTGATCAGGTTCGTGGTTTGTTAAAGAACCCGAAAGATCTTGTCGCCATGACAAAAAGTTTGCTCGAAGAGAAACACGCTTTAGAGAAGAAACTCGAAGTCTATCAAACAGAGAAAGCAAACAGCATAAAAGATGAACTGGCAGCGAAGGCATCTAAATCTAATGGACACACATTGATTTTGGAAAAGGTGAGTGTGCCTAATGCTGATGCATTGAAAAACATTGCTTACGCCTTACGCAATCAGTTTGATGATCTGTTATTAATATTAGCTGCCGATGTTGAAGGCAAGCCACAGGTTGCTGTTATGATTGGTGAAAAGCTACTGGAAGGAAAGAAGTTTCACGCTGGCAACATGGTAAAAGAATTGGCCAAAGAAATTGAAGGCGGTGGAGGAGGTCAACCCTTCTTTGCGACGGCTGGCGGTAAGAACTTAAACGGATTGAATGCGGTTATCGAAAAAGCCCGTACCTTGATTCAATAATCTTAGCCCGTGGTCTGTGTCTGTCTCCTTGGTCTGTGTCGACACAGACCAAGGACAGAGACCACGGAGAAAGACACAAACCACACTAGAGAACACAGATTAAGATCGAATTAAAAAATAACATTAATATTGCCTGACGCAGGTAGCGTTTTTAACTATGGATAAATCAATTCGCGATAAGTACACTGCCGTTATTGGTCTTGAAGTACACGCACAGCTTCTAACCAAAACAAAAATTTATAATTCAGATTCTGCTGAGTATGGCAGCTTGCCCAATACCAATGTTGGTGTTATTACATTAGCTCATCCGGGCGCTATGCCGCGACTGAATAAAATGGTGGTTGAGTATGCTATCAAGATGGGACTCGCCTGTCATTCTGAAATCTCACGTTTCAATATTTTCGATCGCAAAAATTATTTCTATCCCGATCTTCCAAAAGGTTATCAGATCACGCAAGACAGAACACCTATTTGCGTAGGTGGTTATGTTACGATCAAAACAAAAGAATTAGGCGAGCGCAATATCACATTGCATAGAATTCACATTGAAGAAGATGCCGGTAAATCCATGCACTTGGCAGCAGAGGTTGATACACTGGTAGACTTCAATCGTGCAGGTGTAGCCTTGATTGAAATTGTAAGTAATCCTGATATTAAAACTTCAGAAGAAGCATACGATTATTTAACAGAGATCCGTAAGCTGGTTCGCTATCTTGAAATATGCGATGGCAATATGGAAGAAGGCTCACTTCGTTGTGATGCCAACATTTCTGTGATGCTGAATGGCGCAAAGCAATATGGTAAAAAGGTTGAGGTGAAAAACATGAACTCAATCCGTAACGTGCAGCGTGCTATCGATCATGAAATTGAAAGACAGATTGAAGAGATAGAAAAGGGTAACACTATTTTCTCTGAGACACGTACGTTTGATGCTTCTACAGGATTGACGTATGGCATGCGTACAAAAGAAGAACTGAACGATTACCGTTACTTCCCCGATCCTGATTTAAGTCCGTTAAAAGTTTCTGAAGAGTGGCTTAGTGCTATTAAAGCTTCCATGCCAAGCTTGCCGCGCGAGTTGTATACGAAATTTATTTCTACCTATGGTTTGCCAGAATATGATGCACAAGTGTTAACTGACACAAAAGATGTTGCATTGTATTTTGAAGAAGTTTGCAAGCATACAAAAAATTATAAAGCAGCTTCAAACTGGGTAATGGGTCCGGTTAAATCATATTTGAATGAGTTAACATTATCGGCTGATGAATTCCCGTTGTCACCTGCTATCATTGCCGATATTATTAAGATTATTGATGAAGGCAAGATCAATTTTGCTATCGCTTCACAACGTGTGTTCCCTGAGTTGTTAAAGAGTCCGGGCAAATCGCCATTGGAAGTTGCGCAACAATTGAATGTTATCCAGGATAGTAATGCTGATTCTATTCTTCCCATCATTGAGGAAGTAATTAAGCAGTTTCCTGCCAAGGTTGATGAATATAAAAATGGCAAGAAGGGAATAATTGGCATGTTTATGGGTGAGGTTATGAAGCGGAGCAAAGGCAAGGCCGATCCGAAAGTAGCAACCGAATTATTAACCAAGAGACTTGAAGAAGTATGATAACAGTAACTAACACGCTAAACGCTATGAGCAAGAACGTTGTAAGAAACAGATCAATAGTGGCAAATGTCAGGGCTTTTGGCTTTATGCTGATGGCGTTGTGTTTTTCATGTTCATCATCCGGTAAAGAAGATGGTAATGAAACAAGCTGGTATGTTACCGTAAAAGGTAAAGTAGGTTTTCCACAGGAAGGTAAGATCGTTATCCAGGAAATGAAAGATGGTGGCTATGGCTGGCAGGATACCATTACCTTGAAGAGTAATTATACGTTCTCCAAAAAAATTAAAATATCGGAGCCTGGTTATTATCGTATTAGCTTCTACAGCAAACAAAATGTAGATATCATTCTCTTTAAAAATGATATTGAAGTTAACGTAGATGGCAACAACCCTTCAGGTTTTAGTGAGATCAAAGGATCACCCGAGATTGAACTTTTGCGTAAAGCACAGGCTATGTTGCAAGAGACTGATCAGTTGCCTGAGGTTGCCAAACTAAATGAAGAGTTTACTAAAGCCAATCAAACAGGCGATCAGGCTAAGATGATGGAAGTGCAACAAGCTTATATGAAACTTGCTTATAAGACAAATCTTAAAGTTGCCCAGTTTCTTAAAGATCAGCCAGCATCATTGGCTGTTATTAATCTGCTTGAAAACAGTGTGATTGATCGTGATCAGTTTTTTGATACATATGTAGCTGTGGCTGAAAAGCTGAAGAAGGAGTGGCCCAATTATGCACATGCTAAAAAATATATTGAGTCGATCGATAACTTAAAGAAGTTAGCCATTGGTCAGCCGGCACCAGAGATAGCGTTGCCAAATCCTGAGGGGCAAGTAGTGAAGTTATCTTCATTGAAAGGAAAATATGTTCTGGTTGATTTCTGGGCTAAGTGGTGCGGACCATGTCGCAAAGAAAATCCTAATGTAGTTCAGGCTTACAATCAGTTTAAAGACAAAGGCTTTACAGTATATGGCGTTTCGCTCGATCGTTCAAAAGAAGATTGGGTAAAGGCAATACAAGAAGACGGACTCACCTGGACACATGTATCGGATTTGAAATACTGGCAATCTGAAGCCGCTAAACTTTATAACGTTAACTCTATACCATTCTCATTATTGCTTGATAAGAATGGCATTATCATAGCCAAGAACCTGAGAGGTCCGGCACTTGAAGCCAAGCTCACCGAATTATTTGAAGACAAGACCAAGCAATGAGACTACTGTTAATTCTGGTCGCAGTAGTTTGTCTGTTTGCTGAGTGTAGTAGAAAGCAAGAAACGAAAAAGGCTGAAGTTACCTTTGAGATGAAATCCTTCCGACTGGAGTCGATGGGTGGATGCAAAGGTGATATGATGGCTTGTGCAAGTTATACAATAGAATATCCAGTCTTTACCGGTCTTGATAATGTTGTCAACGATTCGTTGAAAATCAAAATGGCTGAAGCCGTTGATACCGATAATCCCGAGAACGATACACTTTCTTTTGAAGCTACGGGACGATCTTTTATTGAAGATTATGAAAGTACAAAGGACGAATTTCCTGATGTTAACATAGGATGGTTTTACAAAGCTTCCGTTACAGTAAATATTCTAAGTGATACCCTTATCAGTCTCACGGCAAGTAATGAATCTTTTACAGGTGGTGCACATGGAAGTTATGGAACATACTTTATTAATCTTGAACCCTCCACAGGCAAATCAATAACGCTCCATGATGTTTTAAAACCTGGTTACGAAGACACCCTTCATAAACTTGGTGAAGAAGAATTTAAAAAATCTGTTCAGATTGATGATTCGACATCGTATGCTGATATAGGATTTGAATTTCCTGATGACCAATTTCAACTTAATGACAATTACGGATTCACCAATAAAGGCATCCGGTTTGTATTCAATGTCTATGAAATTGGTCCTTATGCTTTAGGCTCCCGTGAAGTTTTTATTCCTTATGATAAAATTAAGAACTGGTTGAAGTAACCAGTTCTTAAAATCCATTCTATTTACTGTGGCCAACTACGGCTACTTCAGGAAGTGTACCATTACTTCTTTTTTCATCTGCCTCCTTAGCCTGTTGCTGCGTTTGATTATCCAATATAAAATTCAAAGGAACAACGAGCTTCTGCTTTACAGCAACATTGTTTTGTTTTGCAGGTATCCAATTAGGACTTTCTTTCAACAAACGCATAGCTTCATTATCCAGCGATTGATCAACGCCTTTTATAACTTTGATATTAGAAAGTGTTCCGTCTGTTTGTACGATAAACTCAACGAAGACATTTCCGAATATCTTTTGTTGTCGCGCCTCAATAGGATACTTAATGTTTGTCATTAAATATTTATAATAAGCATCCATGCCACCGGGAAATTCTGCAGGCTGATCAACAATTGTATAGACATTATCAGCCGTTTTTGCTCCCTCTGCAATTTGTTTGGCTTGCTCATTATATTCAATGATCATAAACGTACGTACGGGCTCATTTGGCTTTGCAGTAGGAGTTATCACATTGATGGAAGCAATTTTGTTTTGCTCCAATGATGCAATTCTGTTTTTGCCTTGTTCGGTGGTTGGTTCAATAACCATGTATCTCTTCTCTGGATTTGAAGCCTTCAATTCATCAAGCTTTTTCTGTACATCTGATGGAAGATCCACTACTATAGTTGATAGTTTGGCTAGTTCTGTTGCATCGGTTATAACCTGATCCTGACATGCCACTGCAAAGAAGAAACCGCATACAATCATTGCACTGGCGGCCATCTTCCATTTGTTAAGTTTTCTTTTACTTGTTTTCATCATGGTAATTCGTTTTAAGGTTAATGAATTATTGAAATGATTAGCGAGTTTGAAGTCGGCCGACATCAGTGCAACCCTCGCCAGCAGGTTGCAGTATTGTTTTTCATCATGTTGTTCAGTAGCTTTTTCATCAGCCTGAAATTCATGAAGGTTTGTAAGTAAAGTTTTATATGTCCGCATGAACGGATTGAACCAGAATGTTATGGTTAACAATTCAGCGAATAACACATCAATGGAATGAAGTTTATCAACGTGAACACGTTCATGCCTGATAATTATTTCTTTCTCATCTGCCGTGAGTTGATCAGCATCTCCAATAATAATGAATCTGAAAAATGAAAATGTCGGGAATGCATGATTCATTTCAATGACTGTGTATTTGTTATTCAGAACATAACCCTGAAATTTTCGAGTGAGTTTGTGCAAATCAGCCAGTTGAATGATGAGCCTGATCAAAAGCAACACAACACCTAAAACATAAATACAAAGTACTATGTTAGCTACAGTGAAGAATTGAAAATCTGCATTAACTAATTGCTGTGTTTGTGTTGCACCAATAATAACCTCCGGTAGTAAGTAAGCTGCGTTGCTAATAGATGGAATATTATCACCCAGAAGATTAATTTTTAACAGGGGAAACAAGAGAGAAGCAATCAATCCTCCCATTAAGTAAAGGCGTTTAAAATTAAAATTTGTTTCCTTGTTCAAAAGAATTTTATAAAACAAAAGAAACAGCAGTAATCCAATGTTTACTTCTATCAGGTAGTTGATGAAGGTATTCATAGTTATTGGTCTTTAAGTTCATCGAGTAACTTTTGCATGTCTTTAGCACTAAGTTTATTTTCCTTGGCGAAGAAGGAAACCAGGTTATTAAAGGAGCCATTGAAGTATCCTTTAATGAGATTATTCAAATAGAACTTTGTGTACTTCTCTTTACTAATAATAGGGAAGTACTCATGTGTTTTTCCATAAGCCTTGTGATCAATAAATCCTTTTGTTTCCAGAATTCTTACAATGGTAGAGATGGTATTATAGGCAGGTTTTGGTTCAGGCATGTGCTCCATAATGTCTTTAACAAATCCCTTCTCTAAAGTCCATAGTATTTGCATGACCTGGTCTTCGGCCTTGGTAAGTTCTTTCATAACGTAGTATTTAGGTATAAAACTAAAAACTTAGTTATAAAGTTCAAAACAATTTTGTTTTTATTTTTGAACAGTTACTTAACGGATTGTGGTATTCTTTAAATAGAGTATAGAAGTTTTCTTACTGCTCCACGCCTGGTATAATGCTGGCGGAACTTTTGAATTGAAATTGAGTGCGCCTAATAGCAGATCACAATCGCCATCCTGATCAACATCGGCAGCGTCTATAACAAGCCAGCGACCATTTCTCGCTTGTGGTGTAGTGTGAGCTTTGAATGTTGTACCTGTATTTTCAAAATAAATAAAACCATCTTCCGGATGATTGTCAAAGTCGGGGAAGAATGAAATGGCTGCAATGTCGATGTCTCCATCGCTATCAAAGTCGCGGGCAAGTGCTTGAGATGCTCCATGCATATTGTAAAACCATGACTCATTGAATTTGTTTTTGCCATCGTTCATAAAAACCCTAACACCGTGATAAGGTTTTAAAATGGTGGAGTAATCTGCGTTGTCTCCGTTAGTATAGAGAATATCAAAATTTCCATCGTGATTAAAATCTGTTATCTCCATAAAGCTTGATCCATAAACAGGAGGGAAGCGAAGCAATGTTGTTATTCGGAAATTAAAATTTCCACTGTTGGTTAATAAGGCAATCTGTTCATCACCTTGCGTCATTAACACTATCAGATCTGTGAGTCCATCGTGATTAACATCGCGAGCAATAATTTTTCGTGCTCCTGGCAAACTAAAGATGATATGTTTTTCATAACGGTCATCACCAAGATTTTTATAAGCAGTAAGAGCACCTGTGTAATTGCCAAACTCACAAACAACGAAGTCGGCTTTCTTGTCATTATCCAGATCAGCTTGTTCAATGAATACAGGTCTCTTTAATGAATCGACGAGCAGCTCTGATGTATTGTTTTTTAATCGGATGATTTCTCCAACAGCCCGATCGTTCGGATCCATGATGCCCATGTTACTGATAATAAATTCATTTTGTTTTCCGAAGAGAATTGATGACGGTGGACTATTCAGTTTAAACGTATCTTCCAAAACAAATTTATTGTTGTATTGGTAGAGCATGGAAGAGCGTGTTCCTGCAAATATTTTTTTTGTGATGGTATCAGT
>DATCRE010000737.1:0-25184 GCA_036569145.1 Cyclobacteriaceae bacterium | reverse complement strand
TGAATACTTAAACTTCCATACGCCAGGGGCAGCGCTTCCGTAGGCGATACTTCCAGTTTTTTGATCTTATATTCATCAGTATTAAAAAGGTCGTGACAGGAAAAAACAAGCAACGCACACAAAACAGATAAGCCTACAGCTAACCATTTTTTTCTTCTTCCACTTTCATTCATACGTATCTGTTTCAGCGTTGTGCAATGCTAGTGCCAATCACTGAAATTACCTAAAATCGAATAAGATAAAAAAGAAAGAAATGATTATTTCAATATTAAGAATACTTGATAAACTACTTATTTAAAGCGCAAACTCTGGCAGCCGCCAATAACAGATAGCCGCTAATGCGTTGTTTAAAATTAGGATTTATATACTCGAACAAAATCTCACTTTTCTCATTCAGGATGAAGAGTGATGGCACAGGCAAAAACAACTCCGCATCTTTACCTTGATTTTCTCTTAATTCTTTCTCACAATATGCTGGTGCCTTAAAAGCAAGGCCGGCAGATTTTATAAGATCTCCCCGGGTATCTGAAAGCAATGTATATGATAAAGCCAGTTTCTCTTTGCTCGAAACAAGATTTCGAACAGCGTCAGGACTCACGGCTACAATTTGATAACCGAGTGCCAACAGATCATTCTCAATACGACCAACCTCACTTAAATGAAGATTGCAATAAGGACACCAGCCACCCCGGTAAAAAATAAGAATGGTCTTCTTCTCTCTAAAGAGCGATTCAGTTTTTATCGTCGTGTTGTTTAAATCTGTCAAAGTGGCTTTTGGCATAGTTTCTCCTATCAGCAATGGACTGATATCCTCAGGCTTTAAAGGAAGCTGAGCGAGGACGATGTGCGACATAACCAGGATGGGTAAAAGGAAAAGTATCTTTTTCATATGATAGCGAAGTAATAAAGGCAAGGTGCTGAAAAATGAAAGGCCAATTTGTCGCATAGCAGTCAAAACTGTTTTATATTTATTATAGTATACCTGATCTATTTTTTAATGTCTCTGGTCAATTCCATCGGTAAGTTCATTTGTTTTTTTATGCTGATGGTATTTTGCACTTCGAAAAGTATCTCACAACCAGGTTCAGCTTCACAATCCTGGGCCGAGGTTAAAAAAAATCATAAGGGAACAATCATCATTTATTGGGATCAATCAAAGCCTTTCATTTTCATAAACGAGCTAAAGAAAATGGCCGGTATTGAGTTTGACCTGATGGAAGGATTTAAAATCTATCTAAAAAAAAATTACAATATCGATCTAACCATCAAATGGGAAGATGCTAAAAGTTTTAAGAATGTTTATGATCACATCTGCAATCTTAAACACCCTGGAATATTTGGTGCATCAGCTTTTTCAATTACAGACGAAAGGCTTGAGCGGGTCAATTTCTCTCCTTCGTACATGGCCGATATTTCAGTTCTGATCACGAGCAAGGATGTTCCTGTTGTTGAAAATTATAATGAATTCAAAACTGAATTCTCCAAACTCAGCGCTGTAACAATTAAAGAAACCACATACGAAAAAGAACTTCTGGAGATTAAAAAGAAAAATAATTTATCCTTTCCTATTCTCTATATATCCAGCAGCGGCAATATTCTGCGAACAATCGAATCAAGACGACAGTCTTTTGGTTTTATTGATCTGCCTATATACATGATGACGTTTAATGACGATCCTTCTATTAATATTAATCGTCAGAATCTATTTCCTATTAAAGGTGATGGTTATGGAATAATCTTTCCGAAAGAAAGCGATTGGGATGAGCCCATGAAATATTATTTCCAAAGAGCAAAATTCAAATCGGAGTTTAAAGCCATTGTATCTAAATACATTGATTATGATCTTCACTCTTTCATTGAAAACCTGGCTGCCCAGGCAGATCACGAAGTTGTTTTACTCACGAAAGAAAAAGAAATTCAATACAAAGAGCTTCTCGAAAAAGAGAATAGAATAAAAAAAGAAACGCTTACACGCAATTATCTTATCACGTTAGTTATTGCGCTTGTATCCTGTTTTCTGATTATCATAGCACTCTACCAGAAAAGCCGGAAGCAGAAAAGAAAAATTGAAGCGCAGCAGATAAACATTCAGAAGAAAAAAGAAGAGCTCGAACAACACAATGATCATTTAACTGCTTTAGACGAAGAGAAGAATAATCTCATTCGCATTCTCGCGCACGATCTGCGTGCACCGGTAAACCACATCCACGGACTCGCGCAGGTTCTTCTTATGAATTTTGATTCGTTAACCACCGATCAGAAGACAATCGTTCAGCAAATAAGAGAGTCATCCATTCGGGTAAGTAAAATGATTATTGGCATTCTGGATATTGATGCTCTTGAGAATAATCGCGTGCAAGTGCTGAAAGAAAATATAAATGTATGTCCGATTCTTGGACAGGTAATTAAAGAATTTGAAAAAGAAGCACAGAAGAAGAAAATAGAAATACAGTTAAAAGCTGACAAGGAAAATCACTTCATTCACGCCGACTCCTTATTTCTTGTCCAGGTATTTGAAAATCTACTCTCGAATGCGCTCAAGTTTTCAGAACCAGAAAAACATATTACGATACATGTAACTGAAAATGATAAAACAATTAGTATCAGCTTTAAAGATCAGGGCCCGGGATTTTCAGATGAAGACAAAACGAAGCTTTATAAAAAATTTGAAAGATTAAGTGCTCGTCCCACCCAGGGAGAATCTTCAACAGGGCTTGGCTTATCAATTGTAAAGAAATATGTTGAACTCATGGGTGGTGAAATTTTTTGTACGTCAGAACCCGGTCATGGCGCTACATTTACTGTTACTTTTAAAAAAGCAATTACTATTTTAGGTCAATCATCATAATCAACCAGCGCAAACCTATCGTTCAAGTGTCCACTTGGACGCCCGTATCTCCAGCGTCCGCTGGCGAGCATAAAAATTATTTCACTCCACATGAGATATAAAAGAATGCCCCATTGACTACTATAAGTACTTACTTAAACAAGCGGGACGCTTAAATTAATTAGCGCTCAAGTGGACACTTGCGCGAGTATGGTGCTACATTTACTGTTACTTTTGAAAAGTATTACTCTTTAGATTATCATATAACAATGAACAATTCAATACCCGCCGGAACGCAACCTGTTGAAATTGAACTTGAAGCTGGCAAAACCTATTCATGGTGTCAATGTGGCCGCTCAAAAAATCAACCGTTCTGTGATGATGTCTCACATTTGGGCACTGGCATTCTGCCTAAAGTGTTCAAGGTTTCAGCGGCGCGCAAAGTATGGCTTTGTATGTGCAAGCAAACCAAAACTGTTCCATACTGCGATGGCTCACACCGAAACCTTATAAGTTAGTTTGATAAAGCAAACAAAAGATTATTTCAAAAGGTAAGGTTGGATAGCATCTTTCCAGATAGTATAGCCTTTGTTGTTCATGTGCAGTTTATCTTCTCTGAAAATATCTGCCAAAGGCTCACCGTTGGAATCCAGCATTTTAGCATAGACATCAACAAAGGAAGCCTGCTTTTGCTTTTTTATAAAATCTTTAATCAACGCGTTGGCTTCTGCTTCTTTGCGCATAAGCATTCGCCTGCTGGGACATGGTTTAATGGCCACAAAAACTATATCTACATTTTTTAATCGATTTCGGATCATTGAAAATAAAACAACAAACCTGTCCGATATTTGTTCAGGTGTCGGTGCTTCTTCTGAGGCCAGATCATTCTCGCCCCCATAAATAACAATTTGTTTCGGGTTGTAAGGAAAAATAATATCATCGGCATAGCGAATCACATCGGCCAGTGTTGATCCTCCAAAGCCACGGTTTATAATGGTGTAGTCAGGAAAATTTTTCTGAACATCTTTCCATAACCGGAATGAAGAACTGCCAACAAACAGAATAGCATGTTGTGGTGGCGGTGCAACGCTATCCTGGCGGCGAAAGTTTTGTATTTCATTCCAGAAAGGTTTTTGCTCCTGACTCCAGGCACATGCACAGGTTATAAAAACCAGAACGAGTGGATATATTATTCTAGCTAACTCTTTTGGCATCGGGCACTATAGTCTTTAGTGATTCGATAGTAACAGGTTTTTGAAAATAACCCTTTACTTCACCAATGGATTCGGCTTGCTTAACATCTTTCGGATGATTGGAAGAGCTGATGATATAAATGACAATATCTTTAATGAGCTGATCTCTAATTTTTCTAAACTCTTGCAAAAAGCCCCAGCCATCAAGTTCGGGCATGTATATATCAAGCAGAATGACGTCGGGCAAGTGACTGTTTGATTTCTTGTGATGCAGCAGATAATCCACTGCGCCTTGTGCCTTATTGTAAATTGTAATGATGTCTGCCAGCTCACCTAGTTCAGCCAGGCGCTTTATATAAAATGACGACATAGGATCATCATCAATTATCCAAAGGCTGCTTAACTTCTTGGCCATGTTTAAAAACCAGGTTTGTCAGTTCAAAGATAAAAAAACCTAATTTAACTAAACGACTGTATAATTCATCACTTTTAATTTGGACGGACGCGCAACCTTACAATAGGATGTAATTCCGTCTGAAAGCGATTCTGTAATTACCTTGTCCTATTGACAGGAACATCTATTTGTTTGACCATATCTTTTGAAAGAGGCTTGCTCAGATAATCAATCACATTTTTATTCTGCTTTGCCTTTTCCTTGTCACGATCATCTACCGATGATGAGAGGAGATAAATCCGAAATTGTTTCTTGATATCTTCACTAAAGGCGTCAAAACTATCCAGAAACTCCCAGCCTGACATAATGGGCATGTTAATATCCAGCAGAATTAATGTTACACCATCATCATTATCGGCGTCATCATAATTTAACCGAATAAAATCAAGAGCTACTTCGGCATTTGAGAATGTTTCAACCTGAACCGCGCCAAGCGCCATTTCAAGGGTGATTTTACAAATCATGTTATTTAACAGATCATCATCAATGACAATATAGGGCGGTTTGGTTTTTCGCATACTCATAAAGATTATAGTGTGATACTAAATTCAGTGCCTTTGTTAACTTCACTTGCGATTGCTATTTTACCGCCCAAAGCTTCCACCTGTGTCTTCACCATAAACAATCCAATGCCTTTACCCTCTGTCGTTTCCGTGTGAAATCGTTTATACAAACCAAATACCTGGTCACCCCGTCGCTTTAAATCTATTCCCATACCGTTGTCTTTGAAATGAAGCTCAATGTTATTTTTCTTTTTTACGCTTTCAATTTCAATGCGGGCCGATACATTGGGCTGGCTGTATTTTATACTGTTCGAAATCAGATTTGAAAAAATACTATGGATATAACTCTTCACTGTTAACAGTTCATCCACCTGATCAAAGTTTACATTTATCTCAACGTTGCCTTTACTCAACTGACTGGCCATACTCGTTTTAATATCGTCTACCAACTTTGAAAAAACTACCTTCTCCTTGCGTTCACTAAGCTCTCTTCTTATTTGTAAAATATCATTCAAATCCAGGATAACTTCATCCAGTTTCTGGACGGAATTTGAAAGACCTTTCAATACTTCGGGATTTACATTGCCTGCACTGAGAATATTTGAAATGCCTAAAATATTAGCAACGGGCGCTCTCAGGTTATGAGAAACAATATAGGCAAATTGTTCCAGGTCTTTATTTCGTTGTATAAGATCTTCGGTGATTTTCTCACGTTGAAGATCCATTTCTTTTCGTTCTGTTATATCATTGGCAGCTATAACGATGCCCAACAACTTTTTGTTTACATCAAGCACCTGTGAGAATTGTACATAATACCACACTTTGCTTCCATCCGGATTCACAAAATAAGTTTCGTAGTCGCTCTTCCGGCCATTCAATACTTCAATATAAGTTTCCTGAAGCGCTCTTTTGCGTTCGCCATAAAAATATTCTAATAGATTTTCTCCTACTCTGAGCGGTCTTCCTAATTCTCTTTCATAAGAAACTTCTGCAATATGATTAAATGAAATGATGGTGAAGTACATATCCAGCAACACATAGCCGGTAGTTGTGTTCTCGAGAATAGTACGAATGTTAGCTTCTGAATTCCGAAGAGATTCTTCATAAAGTCTTTTATTGGTTATATCAGTAACCATAGCGAGGGCACCAATATAATTTCCATCATTATCTAACACCGGACTGTTTGATAAACTTACCCACACTACTTCCTGACTCTTGGTTAGCAACTTAATATCCAAAGCATCCTGGCCGCTATTCGGATCAGATACCTGGTTTATTTTGCCTTCCATAAAATAATAATTGGGCTTACCCATCATCTCATCGCTGCTGTACTCCAACATTTCACACATTCTCTTATTAACAAAAACAGTTTTGTTATTATCATCAATCATCCATATTCCTTCTTGCGCTGTTTCAACAATTTGCCTGTATCGTTCTTCGCTCACGCGTATCAACTCATAGTACTCTTTTTTCTCTTCTTCTATCTTCCACTTTTCAAATGCATTGGTGATAGCACGCGGCAGTCGCTGCAGGCGGTCCTTCAATACATAATCATAAGCGCCTTCTTTCATGATCTCAACAGCATACTCTTCTGAAACTGTTGATGTAATTAAAATAAACGGAACATTAACGCCGTGCGCCCTTGCCAGTTGCAATGCTTCGAAAGAATCTAATGTGGGCAGCGAATGATCTGAAAGAAGTATGTTCGCCTCATACGTATTAAGCGCTTCGATATAATCAGTTTTATTTGAGACCCATTTCAGCTCAAACTTAATATCAGATTTAAGCAAAATACGCGAGACTAATTCTGCATCAGTCGCTAAATCTTCAAGATGAAGTATCTTAAGTTTAATACTTCCGTTTTCCATACGCTGCTTGGCTCATCAAATTGAATACGGCAGGTTATGCCTTTATTGCATTAGGGACATAAACATAAAATGTAGTACCCTTTCCTAATGTTGATACGACATTAACACCTCCGGAAAGTTTTTCTAATATTTCTTTAACGATGTAAAGTCCAAGACCTGAACCGTTTTTTGTTGTTGTAGCGCGATAAAACATATCGAATATTTTATCTATAGCATGATCTGAAATACCTGAACCGTTATCTTCTATTTCAATCATAGCTCCAGTTTTTGAAAGTGCTACTCTGAATTTAATAAAAGGGTTAGCTTCATTATGATTATGATACTTGATAGCGTTAGATAAAAAGTTATTAAAAATAATGCCAAGTCGTTTTCTGTCCGACCAGAAATCGAAGTCACCATCTACCTCTAGTGAACACTTTATTCTATTGGCACCATCCATGAAGCTCAATTGATTCATACTAACCTGAAAAACATCCTGGAAATTGATCTTTGTAAATTCTACTTCCTGACGCATGTTGCGCGAATAATCAATCATGTCATTTAACATACCTTCCAGGTTATGGATGGATGTTCTCATCAGCGTAAGCCATTTTAATCTTCCTTCATCATTATTTTCAAGCTGAATCATGTCAATCAAACCCAGCAATGAAGTTAAAGGAGCTCTCATATCATGCGATGCACTGTATACAAAGCGATCGAGCTCCTTGTTCATTTTAATAATTTCATTCTTCTGGGTATCCAGCAAATGACGTTCCTGCTCTATTCGTGTAATGTCAATAGCATTCATAATGGTTTTCGGCAACCTTTTCAACTGATCTTTCAGCAAATAGTCAAAAGCCCCCTGTGTAAGAATTTCCACAGCATGATCTTCTGCAATCATACCGGTAACAACAACGAAGGGCACATGACGGCCACTCTCTTTCAAAAGATTAAGAGCCTCTTTGGAATTGAATGAAGCTAACGTATGATCTGATAAAATTATATCAGGCTCAAACTCTGTTAAGGCAAGTTTGTAATCCTCTCTATTTGCCACAACATGAAGGGTAAATTTGAGGTTAGCATTTTTCAATGCACGAGACACGAGCTCAACATCAGCACCCCAATCTTCCAGGTATAATATTTTCAATTCCTTGTCGGCAACCATCTTCTTATTAATTTAACCCTTCCTATCTACTTAACCGGAGGCTGATTGGTCAACACCCAATACATGCCTAACTGAATAACCGCATTATGAAAATCGTCAAAGTCTACAGGCTTTACTATATAACTATTCACACCAAGTGCGTAACACCGGTCAATGTCAGGATCTTCTTTGGATGATGTGAGCATGACCACCGGTATTGATTTGGTGATTTCTGTGCTCTTAATTTGCTGCAACACCTCAAGCCCATCCACCTTAGGCATTTTCAAATCGAGCAATATCACTTTCGGCTTATTTGAAGTATCACGACCTGAAAAAGATCCTGTTCCAAAAAGAAAATCCAAGGCTTCTACGCCGTTGCGCAAGCGCACAATTTTGTTTGAAATACTATTTTTTGTAAGTGATCGAATCGCTAATTCAGCATCATTGTCATTGTCTTCAACCAGCAGTATTTCAACTTCAATTAGTTCCATTACTATATTCAAGAGTTATGTTTTCTATTTCCTGATTTGAAAAGACCGGCACGCTGAAATAAAAAGTTGCACCTTTTCCAACTTCGCCTTCGGCCCAAACCTGTCCGCCATGCTTGCTTATAATTCTTTTAACAGTAGCTAATCCAACACCGTTGCCTTCAAACTCATCTGCCGTATGTAAGCGTTGAAATACACCAAAAAGTTTGTGAACATATTTCATATCGAAGCCAGCACCGTTATCCTGTACAGAGAAAACGTGCTCACCAGGGCGTGTAAAAGACTTGATCTCAATTCTTGGTTTTTCCTGTTTCGAGGAATATTTAATAGCATTCAAAATAAAATTAAGAAGCACTTGCTTCAACAATGTAGCATCGCCCCAAACTGATGGAAGCTCATGCACAATAATTTCTGTGCGATGATTTGAACCATTCCTGTTCACCTCCTGCAGTACCGACTGCACAAGTTCATTCATATTCAGTGAGAATTTCTGAATCTCTTTCCTTCCTAATCTTGAAAATGCCAGGAGATCATCGATGAGAAGACTCATTCGTATTCCATTCGCTTTAATTATTTGCAAAAGACGTTTTCCATTATCATCCAATGCTGTTTTGTAATCTTCTTCCAGCATTTGCGAATAGCCGTTTATGGCGCGAAGTGGCGCTCGCAAATCGTGCGAAACAGAGTATGAAAATGCTTCGAGCTCTTTATTAGCAGAAGTTAATTGATCGGTGCGTTCAAGCACTTTTTTTTCAAGGCTGATATTCAAATCACGAAGAGCATGCTGCGTGGTTTTAAGCTCAGTTACATCGATGGCCACCAGCATAGCAGCATAGACCTTGTTTGCTTCATCTTTTAAAGGAACATACCGGATCACAATATCGTAGTTCGCTAAATGATGCTCTAATGAAAATGTCTCACCATTAAAAACCCGGAGAAGATTGGGCAGAAGAGTAGCAAATCTTTCAAGTGGAATCACATCACTTATTCTGTGACCGAGAAGTTTATCCTTTTCAAAACCAAACTGCTCAAGCATATCACCCTCTACCAGAAGGTAACGGTGATCCCTATCAATAATACAGATAACCGAGCCTGGTATACTCGAAGCAATAGAGCGGTAAATTTTTTCGCTGCGCGATAGTTTTTCCTGTGTTTGAAGATGTTGTGTTACATCTCTGAAATTTGTTATAATTCCCTTAATGGCAGGATCGTGCAGAAGATTCTTGCTGATGGACTCCATCCATAAATAATATCCGTCTTTGTGTTTAAATCGATATTTGGAATTGAATGATTTTCCTGGATTGTCCAGCGTATCCAACATCGTCTTTCTGACAATGGGTTGATCTTCTTCATGAACGAGATCTATTGGACTCATTCTATCAGACTCTTCAATTTGCCAACCGGTGATGCGCTCATAGTTAGCACTTCGATAAATTGCTTTATAGTTCTCATCATACAGCGCAATTATATCGTCACTGTTTTCGATAAGGGCTTTCAGCTTTTGCTCACTTCGACGTATTTCATTATTCAAATTATTAATTTCAAACTCAGCATTCTTACGCTCTGTTATGTCGCGGGCCAGCTTTGATGCACCAATAATTTTTCCAGATGAATCACGTATTGGTGATACTGTTATAGATACATAAATTGGCAGACCATTTTTCTTTAGTCTAACTGTTTCATAATGGCTAACGTAGTCTCCCTTGGTTATTTTGCTAATTATTACTGACTCTTCAGCATAGCGATCTTTTGGAAGAAGCATAGTAATCGATTTACCGACGGCTTCTTCCCTAGTATAGCCAAAGAGATCTTCCGCTCCTTTGTTCCAACTCGTAATGGTACCATCGAGTGTTTTGCTTATAATAGCTTCGTCTGATGATTCTATGATAGAAACTAAAAGTGCCTGATGCTTTTCTGATTTTTTTCGTTCGGTGATGTCCGTAATAAAAACATAAAGTCCTTCGGCCGAAGGATAGATATGATTTTCATGCCATAGATCAAGCGGTTCATAATAATCAACATTACGAATATATTGCTGACTTGCTAGGGCACTGACAAATGCTTTATATGTATCCGTTCCTGCTGCATCAGGAAATAACTCGAGAATATTTTTACCAATGAATGATGCTGCGCTGCGGCCTGTCATGGCCTCCATTCTTTTGTTAGCATAGATGTAATTAAGGTGAGAATCAAGCGCAATGAAACCCTCGGGTATACCTTCAAAAACATTTGTTAACTGGGTTGACTTCTCCTCAATCTTTTTTTGTAATCCAATATTTAGCTGATTGATCTGTTCTTCCGCACTGGCTCGCAACTGGTCTTGCTTGTTTAACTGCGATGCCATAAAGATTAACAGAATTAAAAAAACAAGAATGATTAACGAAACCAGTATAGAGACACCAAACTCCTGTGTTATACTATAATTCCACGAGAGAAAAAGTCTTATATATCCTAAAATAACAGGCACAATAATAATGGTTGGAATAAGTAAGCGCGCTAACACTCCTCCTGCATTCTTACTGGTTATGATGCGCATGTATCCCCCTTCCGGATTGCTGAATAAAAGTGATAAGCTAAGCATCAGAAAACAGATAGCACTTTGAATGGCCATGGAAAAATATCGCATGGTTTTATAAAGTTCGCTTACCTGATAAGAGTAAACGATAATGGAAAAAATAGAAATCAGGCCAACGAAAATGAGTAGCACATTGGCGTAACTCTTTGATCTTGCTGTATTGAAATCAATTAAAAAAACAGTAACACCACAGAGCACAAAGTTGATTGCCGAGTTGCTCGTCATCCTTACAATTTCAGCCTTAGAATCCCGGGGTAAATCCTGGTTGAACAGATAAGTATCAATATGAAAAGAAAAGTTAAACAACCAATCCAGTGTTCTCATTAAACCAACGATAACGGGTATCGCTATTAATGCATAAATGATGTATGAAGACGCTTTATGATTATACTGATATAGCAGAAGAAGAACCGCAATGCTGCAAAACAGAAAACATACCGCAGTGGTCGGATTCATCGTGGCACTGTTGGGTAGCGGTCGCTTTATAAATTCAATATCCAATACCCAACCCGATAAGATTAATCCACTAACCGCCACTAATAAAATGGTCAGCGTCCATGACAGATTTTTATACTGCACAGAATAATCGGTGGCGAGAGAGGTTTTCAACATTTATTCAAATTGAATTTCTATTAAACCAGTTAATCACTGAGCAAAAAACTAACAGCAACTTTTAAAAAGTTGACAATAAAGTTCATTCAGTTTCAATAACTCTCTTTAGGAAGTAACCTGTTAAACATTGAGAAGTTTAAACAGCAAGACAGGTAGATAGCCGAGAGAGTAATGATTTATTCAATAAGATAAATTACTCACTTTTAATGTAAGGAGCAACTAAAACTTGTTGGTTACCTTACAGGTGAACTATTTTTTTTGCATTAAAACCTTTTAAAGAAGAATAAAGCCTTTTTCTCTAAATTAAATTTCCTCTTCCTCCTCTTCAACAAGTCCATGTCTGTGTCTAAGCCAGGATAGCAACAATGGAACCGAGGTTATCATGATCATGGCGATCACTAAAATGGTAAGGTAATCTGCAATGTTTGGAAACACATTGCCTAGCCAATAGCCGGTAGTTATCATTATTCCTACCCATATTGCGGCTCCCATAAAATTAAATACTACAAACTTTAAAAAGTCAATTCTGACGATTCCGGCAAGGATGGGGATAAAAGTCCTTATGACGGGTAAAAATCTCCCCAGTATAAAGGCAATCATTCCATACTTTTTATAAAAAGTTCGTGCCATATCCAGGTGGCGCTTTCGATAGAAAAAATTTTCATTACGTGGCTTAAAATATTTATCGGCCCAAAGCCCCATAGCATACCCTGCTGTAGTGCCCAGAACAGCAGCAACTGTTACCAGCACAATAAGCAGCACAAGAGAAATGTCAAGATCTTTTGTGCCACACAAAAGACCAGCGATAAACAATAATGAATCGCCAGGCAAAAAGAATCCAAAGAACAAACCAGTCTCTGCAAAAATTACAATAAGCAAGAAAGTGAGACCGCCATATTCAATAATAGATCTCGGGTTGAATAGCTCAAAAAAGTGTTCCACTAGTGTGTCTTGTTGTAATTAAAATTTTATTAAAATTTCTCAACTTGAAGGTATGCAACTTTATCTGTTTTCAATCATAAAGATGCTCTCATTTGCAAAAAAAGGCAGGTAAAAAGGCTTTAAAAAAAGTTAAACGATGTAAATCTATCAGGATTTCAAGTTTGTCTTATCATTAATTTTCAACGGTGCTGTGCCTGCTGCTAAAATAAATAGCATTTGCTGTTGTATCTTAGTAAGAAGCAGGAAATTATATACAAAGCATTTTTTCCATTTGACTTGGACACTTTATGAAAAAAGTTAATTACGTCAGGTCGATGATCATCAACATCCATGTTGCTATTATTTTCCCATCAATGATGCACAGTTCATCTTCTGCTTCATCAATCTCCGTTGCAAAATTTTATCTCGTCATTCATAAGTTATTAATCTGAACAACATATAACGTATATGCTGATATTGTTTTAAGCCTGATCAATACAATTATAGTTCACTACGTTAATGAAAAAAAATAATTCTTCTTTCGATGAACAAGCCGCACTTCACGAGTTGAAGCATTATTTACCAACACAAGCTCCCTTAAAAGATTTCATACATCATAATACACTACATGCTTTTCAAACGTGGAAATTTTATGATGCCACGCGCAGTGCCTCCGCTATTCTGGGTTACAGGGTATCTCTATCACTTGCCGAATACCGGTCACTATATGAATCAGAACATATTCGCGAAGACATTCTTGAGAAAGTAATTGCAGATCGAAAAGGGTCAGAAGCTGTTAAGGAATGGAAGAAAAAAATGATTTCTAAAGTTTATGAAAGTGCGCCATCGCCACGCATCGGCGCATTACGATCTAACTGGAAGCGACAGTACAAGATTGATCTCGACTCGATGGTGCATCCTCTCCTCTTCAGAATTCTTTGCAGCTATCTTGACCAGGGAATTTCCATGTGGAGCTTTCCCATCTGGCACCTGGACTTTCTCTCATCGCTTCGCGAGTTGGAACGGAGCAGTTTCACCAGCTTTTTCAAGAAAAAAAGAGCGCGAAGTCTTTTGTTAAATAACTCGCTGGAAATTAAAGATCTACTAACAATACTTGTTGGTGATGAAACATTATTCATGCATTATCTTTTTGATCAGCAATTTGCTCACCAGGGATGGTCAGGTATGGTTTCGACTATTGAAGATCAACCACAGACTCTTCTTGATCAAAAGAAAATCTCACTGAAAGAGCTTATCATTTTCGAGCTTCTGCTGGAGATTGATGCACTCGATTTACAGTTTGGCAACAATTGGATGCCTTTGAGTTCAAGAATCACAACAAAGCCTACCGAACTTTTTGCAGATGTGCCTTCTACTGAATTAACGGACGTTACTACGCTTTGGCAGGATGCATATGAATGGACGTATTATGATGAAGTGCTGGCAGCGCTTCTAACTGAAAAGAAACCGAAAAAATCATCGGCTATAAAAAGTTTTCAGGCGATGTTTTGTATTGATGATCGCGAGTGTTCATTGAAACGCTACCTCGAAAAGTTTGATCCGACTTGCGAGACTTTCAGTACACCAGGATTTTTCAATGTTGAATTCTTTTTTCAACCTGAGCATGGAAAGTTTTACAACAAGCTTTGCCCGGCTCCGGTTACACCAAAATATCTGATAAAAGAAATTGAGGCTAAAGGAAAACGTGAAAAGGATATTAATTTTTCAAAGTATACGCACTCCCTTTTTCGCGGATGGCTGGTAACACAAACACTTGGCTTTTGGTCTGCCATAAAATTGTTTATCAATATCTTTAAACCATCCATGAGTCCGGCCACGGCATCATCTTTCAAGCACATGGATATGTATTCTAAACTTACCATTGAAAATAAAAATCCGGATGATCGTGAAAATGATTTGCAGATTGGCTTCAACATTCAGGAGATGGCAACTCGCGCCGAGAGTCTTCTTAAAAGTATTGGATTGATTAAGGATTTCGCTCCACTTGTTTACATGTTAGGGCATGGCTCGAGCAGTGTTAACAATCCTCATTATGCAGCGTACGATTGTGGTGCATGCTCTGGTCGTGCAGGCTCGGTTAACTCAAGAGTGATGAGTCACATGCTTAACCATGCTGAAGTAAGAGCTATTTTAAAAACAAAAGGTATTGATATTTCAACATCAACCCAGTTTGTAGGAGGCTTGCACGACACTACCCGCGATGAGGTTGTATTTTTTGATGAAGATGCGCTTACTCAATCCAATCAACAAGCTCACAACGTAAACAAAACAGTATTCACAAAAGCACTTGACTGGAACTCGAAAGAAAGATCAAGGCGTTTCGAATCGATCGACACAAAACAGAAGCCTGAAGAAATTCATCAACAGGTTCGTCTGCGATCTGTATCTTTATTTGAACCACGACCAGAACTGAATCACGCTACGAACACATTATGTATTGTGGGAAGAAGAGAGCTGACTAAAAATTTATTTCTCGACAGACGTGCTTTTATGAACTCGTTTGATTATCGTATCGATCCTGAAGGTAATCTTCTCTTCAACATCATGAAACCTCTCGGACCTGTTTGTGGCGGTATTAACCTGGAGTATTATTTCTCACGCGTCGACAATCAGAAGATGGGTGCAGGAACTAAACTACCACATAATGTTATGGGACTATTTGGTGTGGCGAATGGTATTGATGGTGATTTACGGCCAGGTCTCCCAAGCCAGATGATTGAAGTTCATGATCCGGTGAGACTCATGATTATTGTTGAGCACTTCCCCGAGGTTGTGTTAAAGGTAATTCAAAAAGCACCTGATGTATATGAATGGTTTATTAACGAATGGGTTCACCTTGCATCAATCAATCCGGAAACACAGGAGATTTCAATATTTAAAGATGGACACTTTACACCCTACAGACCACTAAAACAAAAAATTGAAGTTATTAAGGATGTCGCTTCAATTATCGAAACCAGTCAGGACAATTTACCGGTTTACGAACTAAACAACTAAGGTCATGACATTCAACCAGAATCTTCTTCAATATTTCATACTCCTGCCACTGTTGGGTTATGTGCTTAGCTTACTTATTCCTTATAAGAAAGAAAACCTGATTTCGTGGATAGCCTTTACAACGGTGGGACTACATTTGGTTTGCGCATCTGTATTTGTGGCGTACTGGATAATCAGCTACAACCATCATACCTTAAACCTGAAGGAGATCATTATTTATCAAACTAATGACTACGTTTTTTTTATTGACTTCTACTTCGACAAGATCACCGCTGTTTACCTGATCGTAGGTGCGCTCCTCTCATTTTTAGTTACGCTTTACAGCCGATACTACATGCATCGTGAAGTGGGCTACAAACGTTTCTTCAATACATTATTGTTTTTCTATTTAGGATATACCGTTACCATTTTTTCTGGCAACCTGGAAACTCTTTTTATAGGATGGGAAATACTCGGCCTCTCATCGTTTTTATTGATAGCATTTTATCGTGAACGATACCTGCCTGTTAAAAATGCTGTAAAAGTTTTTTCAATTTACAGAATAGGAGATGTAGGATTAATTCTCGCCATGTGGATGCTTCATCACTTCTGGCATGAGAATATTACCTTCCTCACGCTGAATCACGAAAACCTGGTCAATGAACATCTGCATAATAATGGAAATACCGGCATTGTAATTTCGCTTATGATATTGATAACAGCTTCGGCCAAGTCGGCACAGCTGCCTTTTTCATCGTGGCTTCCCAGAGCAATGGAAGGGCCTACACCTTCGAGTGCAATTTTTTACGGTTCTCTTTCTGTTCACCTGGGTGTCTTTCTTCTTTTAAGAACATTTCATTTCTGGGAGTATCAAACTTCTGTTCGCATTATAATAGGTGCTGTCGGATTGTTATCAAGTGGCGCAGCTACCGGTGTAGCTCGTGTGCAATCATCTGTAAAAAGCCAGATAGCGTATGCTTCTATTGCACAGATTGGATTAATATTCATTGAGCTTGCCCTGGGATTGGATGATTTTGCGCTCTGGCATTTTGCAGGTAATGCATTTTTAAGAACATACCAGCTTTTGGTTTCTCCATCTGTCGTGAGTTATCTCATCAGGGAACAGTTCTATAATTTTGAACCACGCCAACATACTGTTGAAGATTCGCTGCCAAAGAAGCTTGAATATACTTTTTACATGCTTTGCCTGAAGGAGTGGAATCTTGATTCCATGATGTATCGTTACCTCTGGAATCCATTAAAAATGATTGGCGCGAAGCTCAATTTTTTAAGCTTCAATCGTGTATTTATTTTTCTTGTGCCAGCGTATGTGATAGGTCTTTTCTGCGTGTATCACAAAAATCTGATTTCGCCTGAAGTAAGAGACTCACTGCCCATTGTGTTTTCGCTAATTGCTTTAATCCTGGTGCTTAAAGCTTTTTCAGAAAGAATACATGCACGCATGAGCTGGCTGTTAATTGTTATGACTCATTTCTGGATTGCTCTTGCTATTGCGTTTAATGAGAATTTTAAATTTGATGAGATACACTTATACCTAAGCGGTGTTGCCATCTCAGGAATCCTCGGATTTATCTGCCTCCGCTGGTTAAAATCTTTTGAAGGTAGTGTTGACCTTGATCAGTTTCACGGTTACTCTTACAAGCATAGCAAAATTGCATTTGTGTTTTTGCTATGCTGCCTGGGCGTATCAGGATTTCCAATTACACCAACTTTTATCGGCGAAGATCTGATCTTCTCACACATTCATGATAACCAGCCTGTGCTTGCAGCCTTTACAGCGGTATGTTTTATTATTGATGGACTAGCCATCATCCGCATGTATGCCCGCATCTTCCTCGGCCCGCACGTAAAATCAATTTACGAAATGGCTTACCGCTCTTCTTAACACCGCGTCATTTTGCAAATTGACCGCAACATTTTTCATTCATGTTCGCCTGCTAATTTTTTTTAATTATGGAGACATGACTTTTTAAGAAAACGTGTTGTAGTTAAGATTTTTTTGTTAATTTTAAGCGTTGCTTTCTTGTTTTTAGAGAGAGGGTCTTTTCAAGAAACAACTTATAAGCGGACAATATCAGAAGGATTTGTCCGCTTTCTTTTTATATGCGTAATAAATACACATTAGATCAATCATTCAGTATTTTTTTAGATTCTTTGCTTAGAATTTAACCCCGCTCAACCCAAAATCATCGCAACTACAAGTGAATAATATACACTTATGCCTCGCGTCACAAACATTTAAAACACAGATGTCAATTCACTTTTAACTTCTCAGGGCTTCGCAATTTCAGCAAGTACCTCCGCAAAATTGCTCAAGCCCCAATGTTCAATATACTTTCCATCACGCAAGCGGATAATATCAATTACTTTGATAACTACTCGCTTGTTTGATGGAGCAATTCCCATAACATCCCCCAGGTGCGTAGCTGTAAATTGCTTGCGCGTCGTTACCAGATCTCTTTCAGCAACCTGATCCTGTATCTCCACTTTTATATCCGGAAATCCTTTCCTTAAAACATTCAAAATAAAATGCTCCATGCCATCCGGACCGGTAGATACTCCGGGCATAGCCACATGATTAAAAAGATCATCCGACACGATCTCTTTAAAAGTTTTCAAATTGCCTTGCCCGATAAATTCATAATTGAATCGGCTTACAATAGCTTTGTTTTGTTCTGTTGTTGTAGTCATATTTTTGTTTAATTGTTGACTACAAAACTACTTTCAGGCAATTGCGCATGTATAGAGCTAGTCGTGCAAAAACTGTCGCTACACGCTCAACTTTGAAGCTGGAATTCTTTTGGCGTTACACCATAAATCTGTTTAAAGGATTGTGAGAAGCTGGAGTGATTATCATAGCCTACTTTAGAAAAGATAGCACTGGGATTTTCTTTGTGATGCTTCAACAGGTTTGCGGCTATCTCCATGCGTCGTTGCAAAAGCCATTTGTTTGGCGACGTACCGTAAATTTTTGTGAATCTTCTTTTAAAGGTGGACGCACTAACATTACACAAAAAAGCAAGTTCATCAACACTCAAGGTATTGGTTACATTAGCCTCAATTACTTTTCGTATTTCAAGATCATCAAAACTATTTTTCTTCTCTGTACGAAATGACAAAAGAGCTTGTGGATAACGCTCAAGCAGGTGAAGCATCAGCTCTTCAAACTTCAGCAATTTCATTTCATGTGAGATGGCATTTCTCTTTCCCAACAACAAGATCAAAGATTCGACATAGTTACGTACGAAATCATCTTTAGCTAATGAAATATAAGGCATTGGATTGATCTTGAATTTTTTTCGC
This sequence comes from Cyclobacteriaceae bacterium, assembly GCA_036569145.1. Lineage (GTDB taxonomy): Bacteria > Bacteroidota > Bacteroidia > Cytophagales > Cyclobacteriaceae > DATCRE01. The sequence continues at coordinate 6,299 of DATCRE010000737.1, read as the reverse complement.
AATGCACTAACCTGTGAATTGTATTTCAAATAAAAATCATCAAGAATGCGATTATCAAAAAATACAAGAATGCTTCTTATAAATCCCGGTTGAATATTCATGGATGCCAGGCAATTTCCTGCTGATAAAAAATGAAATTCATTATCATTGATATAAACCGTTTTCTCAGCAAAATGCATAGTCTTTTCACCTTTCACCACCAGGCTGATAGCATTTTTATGAAGAATGCTGCGACCTTTAAATGAGCCGGTCTTCGCTTCATAATCATAGAAAATGATATCGTCATTTACAGATTCACCCAATGGAAATATGTCATTTGGAAGATTGAAAATGTCCATGGTCATTATTTTTTAAATTTCAATGATCAAACGAAGATACGCGTTCGAAACAATTACCTCACTTAATTTAAGGTAAGCGTTACAAAATTCATATTGGTTTGTACATATTTGCATCCTGAAAATAATTACCCAACACAATGAAAGAATATTATAAGGACTCTGTTGCTCGTGTTTATTACGACGAAACACTTAATACATTATTCCTGGAGTACCTCAGCAAAGTGCCCAATGAAGACGCCTTTATAACAATTAATACTGCTGTTCTCAATGCGTTTTTGTCTTTAAAAACTCAAAAGTTTGTGGCTGATATACGGAAAATGGGTATCATCAGTTTGAAATCTCAGCAATGGGTTGTGAACAATTTATTACCTGGTATGATTAAGCACCTCAATGGAAAGATGCTTCATCATGCACAGTTTTTAGATCCCTCCGAAATATTATCGAAAGTCTCAGCAGGTAACATCAAAAGTAAATCCAAACAGGTTGCTGAAGGTTTTGAAGTAGTTCAATTCAGCGATCAAAAAGAGTTAACGGCTTATCTTAAAAAAATTCAGTAGTCAACGCTATTACTTTTTTGATAAGCAAATAGTTTTTTCTCGTGTGCAGATCTTACGGAAGCACTATCAATTTAAGATCGATGGCGTGAAGAACAAATTGTGTGGGAGATTTGATGTTGAGTTTTTTAATAATGTTTTTACGATGAGTATGAATAGTATGCGGACTAAGATTCATCTCATCTGCGGCACGTTGTGTTGAATATCCTTTGGCTAGCAATTTCAATAATTCTTTTTCCCGTTCAGTAAGTTCTTGCGAAACCTCCCGCACTTTGGCAGAGCTTTCTAACATGATGTTGAGTACTTGCTGACTAAAGAATTTTTCTCCTTTCACAATTGCTTTAATAGCAGACATCACTTCTTGCTGTGTGCTTTGCTTGTTGAGGAAGCCCTTTACCTCAAGTTGCAGCACTTGCAAAATCCGATGACGATCATCATCCGATGACAGAATCAGAATATTTGTATCCGGAGAAAATGAATGCGATATGCGAAGATCGTCAATAGAAAGCTGACCGTTTATGGTATAATCAGCAATAAGTAAATCTGGTTTATGCTTCTGAAGCAGCGTGCTTAGTTCATCCTTGTTAGTAGCAAGACCAACAACGTGATACCCTTGTTGATTCTGAAGCCAGTGTGTTAGTCCAGCAGCTGTCAGGTGTTGATTGTCAGCCAGGAGAACTTTAACCATTTTTATAGTGATTGTAAAAACTGTATCAACGCGTCACGATCATCTTTACTAAGATTGCTAACAAATTCTTTAGATTGTTCTGCTTCACCACCGTGCCACATCACGGCTTCCATTAACGTACGCGCACGTCCATCATGTAAAAAGTTCTGATGTCCGTTAACAACCTTAGTCAAACCAATTCCCCACAGTGGTGCTGTGCGCCATTCTAATCCCGTAGCTTCATTGTCAGGTCTGTTATCGGCAAGTGCGCTGCCCATATCATGAACAAGCATATCTGTATAAGGAAATATCACCTGGTTAGACATTTCAGGGAAGGCGACATTTACTTTCGTTTTCATCCTCGGCATGTGACATGCCGCGCATTTAGCATCTGTAAACAATTGCTTGCCTCGAAGCACAATTGTATTATCTGCATTTCTTCGTGCTGGCACAGCAAGGGTTCGAACATAAAATGCAACACATTGAAGAAGACTGTCTGAAACTTCATACTCATCATCTAAACCATCATACTGTGTCTGACCGTAAGAGCTTTCTTTAGGAAAAACAAAACTTGTAATACCCATATCTTCATTATAAGCGCCTGCCGACTGCTGAAGCACCGATGGATTGGCAGCTTTCCATCCAAATCTTCCAAGCGTTTTCTTTCCTTCAACAATATTCCACGCATAATTAGGTTTACCAGAAATACCATCGCCATTTTTATCTTCCACATCGGCGAGTGCTACAATATCTGCTTCATCAACCGCCTCAAGAAGTCCCAGTCCGAAAACCGGCGGGGCAATGCGGGGAGAAATCATGAGACCATCCGGTAACGGAATATAAGAATCCACTAAGGTATACGTTGGTATGCGCAATGAATACGTTTCACCATCAGCAAATGCGTATTGTTGCTCTGCATAATCAATGTTCACCAACGCTTCAGGAGCTACTCCATAAACTGCACGTTGCTGAAGTTGTCCGCCAAAACCAGGTGCAGGATTCGGACCACCATGAGCATCTGTTCCGGGTATGCTCACCCTGATCAGCAAAGAAGATATTTGCTCACCTGCTTCCGGAGGTTTACCACGTCCGTCATTGATGTGGCAAGAGGTGCATGACACATTATTAAAAATAGGACCAAGCCCGGGATTGATCAAAGCAGGAGCTGTAACAAACGTCTGGCCGAACGCGCCGTCACCAATGCTATGAACTTTAGAACGCTCTGATGTTAGGTTTGGAAATGCTGTACCAAATGCACTCACACCCTTATCGAAAATTGTCTGTGAACCACCTGAAAGCCATTCACTGTAATCCTTATCAGTCAAAGCATCAGGCTCTATACAGGCGTAAACGGAAACAAGAACTCCGATTACCACTAAAAGCCTGATGATTGTCTTATTACTGCACATTTAACTTCTAAACTTATCTTAACACATTATTTAGTATGCAACTTCACGAAAGGAAGAAGATTGGTTTCCAGTTCGTCTTTCAGATCATTGATGGCATTGATAGCATTTTGTACTTGCGTTGGCTGCGATGTAATGGCTGTGCCAAATGGATCTGTAACTTTACCTAACGCATCAATAGCAATTGTTAATTTTGATTTGATATCAGCATCCAATTGAAGATTATAACTACGAACGAGATCTTCAAGACCTTTACCGTCGGCATCGAACTTGCCCAGGTAAACATTCTGAACACCGGTGATGTTGTTTGTAAAATCTGTGATTGAATTTTTAGCAAAGGGTGATTCTTCCAGTGTTGCATCTTTAGCAACAAAAACCTCATCGATCTTGCCGTTGGCTACCTCATCGCAAATACCAATCATAGCATTAACAAGTTCTTCAAAAGCATCGCGTTGTGTAGCGTAAACCGTGCTTCCTTTTCCTGCTGTTGTAAACACTACATGGTAGTTGTCTGATGCCGAAGGATCCCATGATTCTTCAAGATCTGAAGTAAGTGATTTTAAATTCTTAGAAAGCGCTATGAGATATTCCAATTCGCGGGTAGTAATGTCTGTAGCAGCTTTGTCACCATTTTCACCAAAAATCAAATACTCGATAGGGTGAAAACCTTTTAATGCGTCTTCGAGATTTTCAATATATGAATCTGTGAATTCGTTTTCACTTTTCAACTGGCTTTCAAGATCGTTAAAGTTTACAGGCCATGTGTCTATGCTTGGATCAATTTTTCTGGTAGAAACGGGACCAAATAAAAAAGCTTCAGAACGTTCCCATGATTGACGTGCACTTCTCCATGTAGTGCGGCATGCTGTTAATTCTTCATCGGTAGCACCATCCGTTTGAAGTGCCAATACCTGATCATAAAGCGTACTTGTTTGTGAAGCCAGATCAGTATATGCTGCTTGTGACAGGTTAGCTGAAAAATCTTCAATGATAGTAGTATTTAATGTTGCATTTACCTGAGATCCGCTGCTGTTATTATCAGCACATCCGGAAGATAAGAGGAGCACTGCCGCCCCTAACAAAAGTGTTATGCTATAATTTCTCATTTTATAATGATTTAAGATTTAAGATCAATGACAATTTGATTATCAACTATTGTGGTTTTAAATTTTTTCAATGGTGCTGTTGCAGGTTCCTTCGTTACGTTGCCTTCAAGATCAAACCGGCTTCCGTGTGATGAACAAAACAAGCCTGTGGCGGTAGCTGTTACAGGATTTTCCTGGTGAGAACACTTCATATAAATAGCATTGTATTCCTCTGTTGATTTTTTTACCAGCAGAATATCATAAGCCACCTGCAAGTCTCTTACAATTAATAAATTCGATTCTGCAAAACTAGACACCGGAACAGTGACTGAACTGTTTGCCAGATTGGTTTTATAAATTGGCAATGGCGAGCACGATGTTAACTGCGAGAATGTAAAACCCAGAAAAGCAGTGCCAAGACAAGCTGTGCAGGTATCCTTCAAAAATTCTCTTCGTGTTTTCATACCATTAAAAGCTATAACCCAGGCCTATATTAATGTAGCCGCTTGATCTGTAGTAAGGCAGCTGTTGTGGATAAGGCGTAACAATTAAATCTGTATTACGACTTCCTGTTTGCTTCAAAGTATAGTCAGCCTTCACAATAACTCCACTCACAGGTTTAAACGTTAAACCGGCAACTGTATAATTTTGATGATTGATGCCATTCTTGATTCCATTAGAAGGGATACGATAATTCATATCGAGAAACTCTTCACGTAAAAACAATGTCAGGTTCTTTAATGAGCGGGGATCGATCATGTTATAAAAGTTATAGCCAATTTCAGCATAAGCACCAGCCATGCTGGAAGGTGTGTTGTTGTTATAAGCAAGATTGATTTTTGCAGCATCCGGAATACTTACCATTGTAGCCAATGCTCTGAAAGATATTCCCCTGCTATGATATTGTGCATTCGCTTCTACCAATGAAACAGGAGTTCCGAATGGACCGGATTGAAGTTGAAGGCTATCGGCCACTCGTTTTGTTAAGCCTGCACTGCCTCCATAATAACCTGAAGTTTGTAAACGCCAGTTGCCACGATAATAAAGTAATGCACCAGTCACAGCCAGGTTCGATGCCGTTGCGCCGCTTCCCTCCTGTCTGCCCTCACGTATTCCCGAGCCATTAACAAAACCTTTGGAGCTTAGTCCGTTAACAACAGCAAATGAATAATTCAAACCAGGAATTGAGCGCATGTTGCCATATAAGCCAACACCAATTTCTCTCCATGTTGAAGGAATGATAAACGTTTCTACATACGGTCTGTCGTTACCATTAAATGTGGTGGGCAAGTGATTTTCATTGACAATACCAATACGGGGTATGAATAAACCAGCTTGTATATACAGGTCGCGATTCAAGTTAAACTTGACAAAGAGCTGCTCCATGCTGATCTCACCCTGGGCACTGCTACCAGTAACTTTGGCATTCTCCAATTCCATTTCAGAGAAGAAGAATACATTGTTATTGAATTTATGTCCGAGAAAAAGAACATTGCGGGTTAGATTGGCAGTAGCCGTTTTATAGTTAGCATCATACTGTACTTTTACCTGCCCATAACCGGAAATAACGGTGACGTTGTTAGAGCGGATAAGGCCCGCAGAAAGTGAGTCTTCATGTGTTAAAACCTGGGAATAAGCCCCAATTGAAGTAATTAAAAGGAATAAAACGAGTAATAAGCGATTCATACATTTAGGAAAATGAGATCGCAAACCTAAATTCTATTTAGAATTAATCCAAATAAAAGGAATTTATTATTTAGAACGATTCTTAACAGAAAGAGCTTTCCAAAAATGGAAAGCTCTTTCTGTTAGAAATTGAAATTCAGAATTAGATCAGAGATGCTTCTACTGAAATAGTAGTATTCAATAGTTTTGATATCGGGCAGTTAAGCTCGGCATCTTTCACACAAGCATCGAATTTCTCTTTTGTAATTCCAGGTACTTTGGCCTTCAGAATTAAATGAGATTCTGTGATCACACCATTCTCGAATGTTATAACGCCTTCTGTATTTAATTCGCCTGGTGTAAAGCCCGCTTCCCCAAGCGAAAAACTAAGTTTCATAGTAAAGCAGCCTGCATGTGCGGCGGCTATCAATTCTTCGGGGTTAGTACCTACGCCTTCAGCGAAACGTGAGTTAAAAGAGTATTGGGTCTTGTTCAATACAGTGCTTTGTGTGGTTAAGTGTCCATTGCCATCTTTACCAGAGCCGTTCCAAACGGCAGTTGCTTTTCTTTTCATAAGGGTTGTT
>DATCRE010000736.1:0-2294 GCA_036569145.1 Cyclobacteriaceae bacterium | reverse complement strand
ATCAAAAAAAACAGCGTCTACTTCTTCTGATAATGAGTCTTTATCGAATATAGGATATGGCCTCTTAACAAATCCGGATGGTGTTTGAAAGTACAATGCTCCGGCATGACCAACTGATCCGCCTAAATAAAAATCATCCAGGTTATCTCCATTCAGGTCGGCAGTGGCAAATGCTGGTCCTTGAGTCGATAGCATGTGATACTCAAGTCTGTCACGATCAAAGTCGTTAAATGAATTTTCTTTGTGATTAACTAAATCTTTAAAGGTTACATCTGTTAATATGGCATGAGTTTGTTTTTTTACTTCATGATAATGCGTGTTTGCATTTTTCTGATCAAGAATAATTGTCTTGTTAGGTGTTACATTTTTTAAAATTTCTTGTGAATCATCAGGCCAGGTAACGCATAGACTGTCAATTAATGTTGTTTTACCAAGACCAATAACCATCTTGTAATCCATACTGGATTGAAACCCTCTGATCGGAATGTTCTCGTTATAAATAATTTCATGGCCGGTATAAATTCGTATTGTAGCACCAAGACCAAATGTATTCTGGTCTTTACCTTTAAATGTTACAGTAAGAAAATTATTATGTTCAAGTGTGTCTGATCTGTTTTTATAAACAAACAATTCCTGGTTTACATTGTTAACGATCAAATCAAGATCGCCATCGTTGTCTAAATCTCCATAAGCTGCACCGTTCGAAAAGCTGGGTTCGTCTAATCCCCATTGCGCTGATTTATTTACAAATTGAAATTTATCTTCTCTCTCAAAAAGATAATTGCTCAATTTATGAGAGGGCATCTTCTCGACAAACATTTTAAAGTCTACTTTTTTTCCATCAATGGCGTTGCGCATGGTTTCACTGTTACCCAGAAATTCAACAAAGTCCTGATCAATAACATCTTTGTAAATGCCATTGCATACCAGTATTTCTTTTTTAGTATCGTTGTTGAAATCTGTAATGAGCGCTCCCCAGCTCCAGTCTGTTGCAGAAACTCCTGCCAGTTGGCCTATCTCTGAAAAAGATCCATCTTGATTATTAATGTGCAGCATGTTTCGCATGAACTGATGATAATAACCATTCCTAAGTCTGAGTTGATAGACATCATACGTTTCAAAGGCTGTAAGTGTCTTTAGGCGATAATCATCTTCAGGCAACATGTCGGTTGAAAATAAATCAGGATAGCCATCATTGTTTATGTCCGCGAGATCCATACCCATGGAGAACATGCTGATATGTCCCATGTAGTCGGGCAGCTTCTCTGAAAAAGTACCATCGTGATTATTGATATAAAGATAATCACGTTCGTAAAAATCATTGGCAATACAAATGTCCAACCAGTTATCCTGATTAATGTCGCCAACGGTTACACCTAAGCCAAAGCCAATAACACTTCCGAAAATGCCAGCCTCTTCGCTGACGTCGTAAAAATGACCTCGATCATTTCTATATAATCTGTCACCACCATCGGGATCTCTTTCATTCCTTAAGTTTCTATAACCTAATGCGCCGATTGGTTTAAATGAGTTGTTCAACACATAACAATCCAGATCTCCGTCACGATCATAATCAAAGAAAGCTGCGTGTGTTGTGAAACCTCTGTCGGCAAGACCAACTTCAGGAGCTTTATCTGTAAACGTTAAGTCACCGTTATTAATAAACAATTCGTTTTCTCTGTTGTTGCCTTTTATGTCGCCTGAATTACAAACATAAAGATCCAGCAGGCCATCACCATTTACATCAGCCATGCTCACGCCTGTTGACCATACTTTTGTTCCGGCTACTCCGGCTTTTTTTGTTATGTCTTCAAACTTCCAGTTTCCTTTATTCAAAAAAAGTTTATTATCACCCATGTTGGATGTGAGGTAAACATCGGCCAATCCATCATTATTAATATCGCCTATTGCTACACCTCCTCCATTATAAAAATTTCTATAACGGAATACATCAAAATCTTCTCCCAGTGTTAATGTGTTTTGAAAATCAATTCCGGTTTGTTCTGGCAACATTTTTTGAAATAAGACATTTTCTTTCACGGTATTTTTTTCCTCTGTGCCGCGACAAGACATAAGCATTACAATCAAAAAAAATAAAAGAACTCTTGGCATAGTATAGAATCTTAAAGACTCAATATAAAAAAAGAAGGCAAGGTTTTAATCTTGCCTTCCAAAACTATTTGTTTAAATCAATCTTATTATCTACTTATTAATTGACTGTGAAGTCATCCTTAGATGTAGCAACTATACCATCAACACCAACAGTAATTTTTCCGGTGCTTGCTGTAGCAGGA
>DATCRE010000735.1:0-17475 GCA_036569145.1 Cyclobacteriaceae bacterium | reverse complement strand
CCGCCGGTAATAATCCAATTATAACTTGTAGCATTTGTAATTGTTGGAACGGTGTATGTTTGAGTTATCCCTGATGCTCCAACACAAAAACCACCCGAGCCACTAATAGTACCAGCTGCCACCGGATAACCTGCCAAGGTAATTTGTAAAGTAGGTGAAGCCGGGCCAATACATGTTCCATTTAATCCTTGTACTGTAATGTTACCACCTGCAAATGTGGAGGAATAATCTACCGTTATGCTATTTGTACCGGAACCTGATGCAATGGTAGCCCCTGCTGGTAAATTCCATTGGTAAGACGTTGTGTTTGCAAGTGCCGGAACGCTATATGAAATTCCCAAAAATCCTGGTGTAACAACCGTATTCCCGGTAATAGCGGAAGGTTGCGCAGGAGTTGTTGTGAGGCCTATACTTTTAGTGGCTGATGGGCCGGTGCCACAAGGTCCATATATCATATAAAATACTAACGGCCCTTGTGCGCCTGTAAAGGAACCTGAAAAATTAACAGTTGCAGACGATGAGCTTGACGAGGCAATACTTGCGCCTCCCGGAGCTACCCAGCCGAAACTTGTGTTGAAACCATTGTTGAGAGCACCTGCGTTAGTTATCGTATAAATAATTCCTGTTTGATTCGGGCAGGCTGCCGCTGCTCCTGAAATTAAAGGTACTGTAGTTGATGCCACATAAACACTTACAGCAAGTGTTGCAGAAAGGCTGTTCCCGCTCACGGAAAATAGTTGATTCATTGCAGCAGTAGCACCCGCAAAGCTTACAGTAATCACATTTGAGCCTGCTCCTGAAGTAACCGTGACTCCACTGGGAACTGTCCACGTATAGCCCGAGGTTGCTGACGATCCTGTTACAGTGTATGTAACACCTGTCGTTCCCTTACAGACGGAAGCTGAACCTGTAATCGTTCCGGCAATTGATGTTGAATCTGAACATTCAAGTAATCTGCAATGCCCTTCTACCATGAAGGAGCAATTGATCAGAGCCACCAGAACCATTGCTAAGTATTTCATAATTCAGAATTATTATAGATTAAAGTAATATTTTAGATGATAGAGAATTTGACCAACCTTGAAATTGCTCGCTTAAGGTTTCAGTATGAATAGATATGATGGGGAATAACGTTTTATAAAAAGAAGATGAGCTCATGAAAGGGCCTTATTTAAAGTCGTAAAAAAACTTCTACAATATGACAGTTATTTTTGAATATCTAATGTGCAAATTCTATTTAAAAAAAGTTTTTGTGCTCAATAGATAATTTAGTATCAATTATATAGATGTACAAAAATAAAGTGTCTGCAACATAAAATGCTGCAGACACTTGTTAGTTGAAGCAACATCAACTATTTTTTAATTAAATATACTAATTAGTCTTTTCGAATCGAACATTGTCAATTGCAATATTGACAGTTGATGATCCGTTATCGAAAGCCATTCCGAAGACATCAATCTTCGACATATCAGTAATGGTATTTGAGCCCCATCCATAATTATCTTTGAAACTAGAAATGGGTATTGACACTGTTGTCCAACCACCTGTTACCGGAACTGTGTAATTACCCTGTCCGGTAGGAGCAGCAGGACCAATGGCATACCAGAAATCACCTTCACCATTATCAGAGTCTTGCAGTCTTATCTTAATGTTACCACCAGTAATTGCAGCATAAACATTGATGTCAATTTTCACTACATAATTAGCCACATCTGTACCAACTTTAGCCCCCGGGAAATTATTGCCGCTATTTCTCCAAAAGAGATCCGTCCAGCCGTTAAGAGAACTATTTATGGCTGCATAGGCAGTATTATCAGTCGGATCAGTAGATTTTATGCTTGCACTTCCCCACCAGCTATCCTTACCTGTTCCATTAAAATCGAAGAATACAAGACTTGCATCCGTTACTGGATCTGCACCCAAAAGTTTAATATCAATTGGGATCTCATATATTTCATTAGCGTAGTTTACCAATTTAATACGACCCGATTTGGCTCCGATAGGAACAACAATTTTAAGAGTAGTGGATGTTTTAGATACAAACATATTAGCAACAACACCTGTAGTCCCTGAAGGGAAAATAACATCAAATGGTATATCCATCCCTGAAGATGCGCTAATGGTCATCGTCATACCAGGTAAAAAATTAATTGGACTAATGCTTGTTACATCCGGCATGTCTGGTACAATTGTTAGACTGTTTGATGATTCAACTTCTGTACCGTTGGTTGTTACTAATGTTATATTACCAGACACACTTCCTGGTGTGACTACCACTACGATTTGAGTCGAAGAATTTACTGTGATTTTTTTGGAAGTAAAATCTCCACCAAAAATCACGCTTGATACTAGATCAAGGTCAGTTCCATTAATAGTTATGCTCGGAGATGAGGCAGTATTAACACTTGAAGTAAAGTTTGATATTGTTGGTTTAACAAAAGTGACTGTTTGTGTTGAATCCCATTTATCTGATTTTGCACCAAATCTCACTTTGCCATCTACTGCATCAGCAGGGATACTTACGGTAATCGATGTTGCTGATCCTCCGCCCTGAATTGAACCAGTTTTTCCTCCACCAAAAACAACGGTGCTTACTAAGTCAAGATCTGTACCCGTAACAGTTAACGTTCCTTTATTCTTCGCAGGATCGGGCGTTACATTCGTAATAACTGGGGCCACCAATTTTAAAGCTGGAGACAGAACCTCAACCTCTGAAAGAGGGCGCAATTTAAGCTGGCCTTCTTTAGCATTGTCTGGCACTTTTACAACAATCTGTGTTGCGCTTGCACTTACAAAGTCAGCTTCAAGAATTCTCGTACCTCCGACAAATGTAATGTCTTTTGTGAGGTCAAGATCAGTTCCATTTATAGTTAAGTTAGCACCTGCTTTTACAGTTGTTGGTGAAATTGAGGTAACTGCTGGAAGTGTTACGTTAAATACTGAAGCTGATTCGATTGTATTCGGAATTGCTTGACCATCCGCTAAAACAATCTTTGCTGTCTGAGCATCATCCGGAACAATTACTTCTAACGCTGTTTCAGACTGGCTTTCAAAATCAATAACAGTTTTATTAACACCAAACGTTACCGACGCAACCAAACTCAAATATGTTCCTTCTATTTTTATCACATCACCTGGGCGTGCCGTTGAAGGCGTAATTGATTTTATAGTAATCGGTTCTGAAATTACAAGATTGGTTTTTGTAACAATATCACCTTGTGGTGTTTTAAGTGTTACTTTTCCATCAGTCGTTTCATTTGGTACGTCTATCACTAATAATGTAGGTGTCTTTGTAACAAAAGTTGTAACCTCTACATTATTCGGCAAAACAATTGAAGTAACCTTATTCAAATTAGTACCAATAAATTTCAATTGTTCACCTCTCATCAATGATGAAGGTCCAAAACTATTGAGTTGAATTTGACTACTTCCTCCGTCGTTATTGTTCCCACACGAATTAAAGATAAAAGCAAGCAGTGCCACGATACCCAAAAGTGACAACACTCTTATATTTATTTTTTTAATCATAACTTTTTCGTTTGACATGTTCTTAATTTGGAACGATTCTGACGTTATCAATGTGAACTTCTACAGGAGATCCCGGAGTACTAGCAGCTTTTGGTGAACCTAACACCCAAAATGACAACGTTCCAGCTATAGTTGGATCAAAGTTCATACTTGTATACGTTATGTTACCACCTGATGTCCCCATTTGATATTTAAAATCCGTCATTGGAATTGTAACCGTTATCCAACCAGTGTTTTTGAGTTCAGCGTCAGCCGCATCCCATGGCCCCCAAATGGCCCTCGCATTAAGATTACTCCAGATTTCCTGGTTGCCAGCATTATTCCATGGCCCAAAGCATATATTTAAATATGACCCATACCAATCGACAACATTTGCTTCAAATTTCATTGACAGCTTAGAAGGATCGCCTGTAAAGAAATTACCTTCTGGGCGGCCATTCCCTTGACCCCAGAGTTGGGATTCCAAACATCCATTGGGATAATCTTCAACTCTTGCATTTGTTGTAACCATACCTTTTAACAACAGGTAATTTCCAGTGATGCCACCATCACTTGAGAATAAGCCTGGTCTCCAACTTCCTGTACTTGTCAAATTATCATAGTTAAGAATCATGTTACGATCATCGCGGAAATAGAAGGAAGAAACGTCTTTTCCGAAATTAGTTGTGACCGTTACCGGACCTACTTCTGCACCGTCAGGAACAGTTACCTTTATTGCTTTTTCATCAACAGAAACAATTTCCCCCATAGCACCTCCAGTAAATTGTACTGTAAGAGGAGCATAGAAGTAATTTCCGATGATAGTTGCCACATCACCAGCGTTCACATACTCACATTGCATTGAACTGATAATAGGTTTGCTTATCTGGAGATGAAAGTCATATTTCAACGTATCATTATTCGGAAAGACCAAATAAAGTTTATCTGTGATTACGGTTGGTACCTGAGCCGGAACGGTAAAGATAACCGATGTATTGGTGATCATCGTTGCGATCAATAACGCTTTTTGATCGTTAACCCAAATCTGCTGGACATTTTGCAAATTCTGACCGATGATAGCAACGGTACCACCTTGGAAGCCAGCTGTAAGTAATGAGTCAGATGCCGCCGGGTCAGTTACACGAATATAACTAATGGATGGCTTTCCAATCTCATCATTCGAACAACTCAACAACATTGCACCTACCATGCATGGCACGAGCAGGAGTAACACATATTTATATATTGATTTCATATTTAATCTTTTGAATGAATAACTACATTAATTTGTGAATTCATACGGCACAGGGTCTTCACTCAAACTTGGTGCCTGGCTAAGTTCTATCTGTGGTATTGACATAATGAAGCTGGCTGCATTTGCTGTAACATGGTCATCTGTAAACCATGTTGTTTTAGTGAATGACCAACCTGTAGGATTAGGCCAGGGACTAGGTAGCGCAAGGAACAAACCTCTATCTTGACTGTTAAGGATGGCTATTGAACCAGCAAGATCATAGTATGAACGTCTTGTCAGGTCATACCATGCCATGCCTTCCATAGCAAATTCTTTAAAGCGTTCTTTAAATATCACATCCAATGTAAGCGGATCAGAGAATTCAGTAGGATTAGGATTGTTGGTACTCTTATAAGCACGCTTATAAACTTCATTAAAATAAGTATAAGTTTTCGAATCCACGGTTCCTTTCAACACATCAGCCTCAGCGTATATCATATACATTTCTGCAAGTCTCAGCATATAGGTATCGTTAGGATAATTCTGCTTACCTGATTGACCTGGAATATTTCCTACCACATATTTTTTAATTGTTACTAAATCATAACCATTACCATCTGTAGGATTGCTTACTGTAACACTGGAAGGATTATAAAGAACAACGTGATCCGCTGATAAGAAGCTTTCATCGGTTGCTGTTAGTTCAGAGTAGGCAAACCCTGGTAACATAAAGCTGGCGTGTAATCGTTGATCGCGTGTAAAACCTGAAGAAGCTCCCCCATCAACATATAGCCCATCGTACAAACTTAGCATATAACTTGTAGCACTCAAACCTCCACCCCAGCCATCACCATTGGCAGCTATACTACTACTTGGTGTGATCTGAGAAACCATAGTATTGGCATACTTGTAACTCAGGTTAGAGCTTGATGAGTAAACCCATTCCAGTTCAAACAATGATTCATCATTATTGTCATAAGGATATGTGAAGAGGTCGGCATAATAGGTGAGTAAAGATTTACCACTTAACGTTATAACACGATCTGCATAATATTTTGCTGAATCAAGATAATCCTGATTCAATGTACCTGTTGCACCTGCCATAGTAAGAAATGTTCTGGCCAGCATACCTTCTGCTGACCACTTCGTAAGGCGTCCTTCCTGTAATTCAGTAGCGGAGAGATTTTTTGAAGCAAACGTATAGTCTCTCTTAATAAACTCCCACACGCTTTCAACGGTGTTACGTTTAAGATTAGGATTATTCAGACTCTCTAAATTGTCTTCGATAATAGGTACTGCACCATAGTTCATAACCAGGTATGTATAAGCCGTAGCTCTCATAAAGCGGGCTTCGGCAATAGCATGATTCTTAACAGCGCTGGTAACATCAGAACCTGCATAGGTGTTAATGTTATGAATCACTGTGTTGGCCTGACCAACAACCTGGTAGAAAGATTTGTATGCATTCACGTTACTTGCAGAAAGACCAGTGATATTGAAAGTACAGAAATCACGAATGTCTGCAGAAGTTGCCCAGGGTGAAAAAACAAGTCCTGCTCTAACATCTCCAATTTTCCAATTGGCCTGATCGCAATAATCTTTCCATACTGCAGAATATAAATCTGCTGTTCCTGCGAGTATCTGATCATCAGTCTTATAAAAATTGGCATCAACTAATGAATCTTTTGGTGGTCTGTTCAAAAAATTATCAGAACAGCCTACCAACATACCAGCGGTAATACATGCCGCCAATACAACTGCTATATTTTTAGTTTTCATTTTCAACGTGTTAATTTTTTTAAAAGTCAACTCCTACAGTGAATGAATAGACCCGTGTTAGCGGATAGCGTCCATAATCAATACCAACCATAGAATCGCCGCCATAAGATGGTCCAACATAAGAACCTACTTCAGGGTCATATCCTTTGTATTTGGTCCATGTAAATAAGTTTTGACCACTCACTGCAAGGCGTACACCGTGAATGACTTTTTGCTTACCAATTAATGATGCCGGTAGGTTATAACTTAGCGTAGCGTTTTTAAGTCTCGCATACGAACCGTCCTCAACATAGGTGCTGGTGTAACGACTAAAATTATTATTCAAACCACTGCTTCCCTGAAGCCTTGGTACAGATGTGCCTGGGTTGAGTACGTACGGATTACCATCGCCATCAGTACCTATTTTTGCATAGTCATGCGTTGTTACAAACATATTACGTCCAACGTTAATGTTGTTCGGGTTAGTTTCCTCATCCCTCATGATGTTGTAAATCTGGTTGCCATAATTGAATGTTACTAAAACACTCAACTCAAAACCCTTATAAGAAAACGAGTTGGTTATCCCTCCAAACCATTTAGGCCAAGGATTACCAATGAAAGTCAAATCGTTTTCATTGATCTTACCATCACCATTAATGTCTTTGTATTTGGCATCTCCTACATATATCGAGTTTACTCCAACAGCTAATATATCACCATTGCTATCCGTTGGTCGTGGACTATTGGTCACATCCTCTAAATTTTTGAAAACCCCCTGCTGAATATTGCCAATGAATTGCCAAGGCGCCTGGCCTACAACGGTACGCTCTGTAAAAGGTGAATTGCCTTTCGCATTGCCAAGTATCCGGTTGATCTGGGTAGTTCCTGCAGCCAGGGCAGTGACTGTCGTTTTAAATGCAGAAATATTGAAGTTAGTTGACCAGCGGAAATTGCCACTATTAATATTAACTGTATTCAATGAAACACTCCATCCTTTGTTTTGAAGTGAACCTACGTTTCCGTAAGCAGCTTGTATGGCCGAAGTTCCTGAGGTTCCTTCATACCATGGTGGCGAAGGTTTCAAGATCAGGTTGTCTGTTTTTTTAACATAGTAATCTGCATCTACCTGGATACGACCTTTGAAAAGGCCCAATGTCAAACCAATGTTATTGGTCGTTGTCTGCTCCCATTTATACCTACTAGCTGGATACATCGCCGGAGAAAAGCTTGAGCCCCATTGTGAAGTTCCTGTATTAAGTGTACCATAAATAACACCTCCGTTACCTTGATTACCGGTTACACCAGTTTCGTAACGCAATCTCAAATCGTTAATCGCTGGAACCTGGAAGAATTTTTCACTTGAAATACGGTATGCTGCAGATACTGATGGAAAATATCCCCATTTAGATCCTGCTGCAAAGTTTGCTGAACCATCGGCGCGGACGGTTGCCGTTAAGAGATAACGTTCATCGTAATTATAATTGATACGACCCAGATAGGACTCCATAGCCCAGGTACCCTGACCTCCGGCATTAGAGGCAGATGATGCATCGCCTACGTTAAGATCCACAATATTGTTTGTTGGAAAATCCTTGCGCGCTCCCATTAAGTTTTTATACGTTGACTCCTGGGCCTCATGTGTTGCCATGGCATTGAGGTGATGTCTGCCAAAATCTCTCACGTAAGTCAACATCTGATTCCAGCTCCACCATGTATTAAAATTGGTTTGATTCTGGAGAACTGCTGAATTGTTAAACTGATAGATGCTGAATTTGTAAGTAGGTAAGAAGCGTGTAATGTTAGTGTAACCAATATTGGCATTAAAAGAAGTGTGGAATTCAAGTCCTTTAATAATCTTTATACCGCCATTCAATCCACCTTGTAATGTTCTTACGGTTTGATCATTGGTGGTAATATTAGCTACTCCTAATGGATTGGATGGAGCAAATTGCTGAGCACTAACAGCGGGGTTAGCAGCACCATACGAACCATCCAAATTTCTAACTGGAATATCCGGAGCAAGTTGAATTGCACTTAGTATAAGGTTATTCCAAAGGTCATTACCTAGTGTTCCCAGCTTTTGATTAACTTGAGAAACCATAAAGTTTGTACCTAACGTAAATCTATCTTTCAATTTGTTATCCGTATTCAAACGAACTGATGTGCGGTCGACACCTGAATTTGGACCCACACCGTCTTGCTTCATTCTCTCTACCGATAAATAGAAAGTGTTCTTGTCTGAACCACCACTAAGATTAAGCTGATGTTTTTGCATACCAGCATTCCTGAATAATGCACCCTGCCAATCTGATCCTTTTCCTAAAATTGAAGGATCGCGAAACTCTTCACGAATATTATTGTCACCTATAGCCGCCTTGTAATCAAGATACATTTGCGCATACTGTTGCAAATTCATCACATCTAGATTTTGTGGCTTAGTCTGAAGGCTGTTTGTATAAGCGTATGATACTTTCATCTCGCCAGTCTTACCACGTTTGGTCGTAATCACCACCACACCGTTTGTAGCACGAGATCCGTAGATAGACGTTGCATTAGGTCCCTGAAGAACTTCCATGCTTTCAATATCAGAAGGGTTTAAACTTGCCAGTGGGTTTGAACCACCTAATGAATTTGATCCCTGAATTTGAATACCATCAATAACATAAAGGGGTTCAGTAGATCCACTGATCGTGTTCACACCACGAATGTTGATAGAAACACCCCCACCCGGAGCGCCCGTATTTTGTGTTACATAAACACCTGGTGCCCTGCCTTGCATAGCCTGATCAATTGTTGTGTTTATCGTACGCTCTATATCTTTTGAAGTAATTGTTGACTGGGCACTGGTAACATCAGATTTTCTCATTTCTCCGTAACCTGTATTTACAACCACCTCCTCAAGAGTTGTAACATCTTCTACAAGAGTGACCTCAATTTTAGTTTGAGAAGCAACCTGAATTTCCTGGGTAGAATATCCAATAAATGAAAAAACTAAAATATCATTATTGTCAGCTTCAATGGAAAATGCACCATCACCATCGGTGGATGTTCCCGTGGTTGTTCCCTTTTTAATCACGTTCACACCAGGCAAGGCCTGCCCTGCTGAATCCTTAATCTTCCCTGTCACCACCCGGCTTTGCGCATTCGCGGCGTTGCCGAGCCCCAGTAACAAGAAAAATACGGAAGCAACACATACGCTTCTGTAAATCTGTTTTATCATAGAATTTGGGTTTAGAGTTTGTTTAGTTTGTTTGGCACTTCACTGCTATCGTTTCCAACATTGAGGAATTGGCAACGTTTGCAATTCAGGTTTATAAAGGTAGATGACAAAAGGTCTATAGAGAGGTATTAAAATGTTTTGCAATGGCGGATGAAGTGTTAACTGAGGGGGCTTATTTGTTACCAATCGGCGGCTCATTTGTTAATCCAGAATTGGAGAGTCTTTATATAATCGGCAAATTTGAAAGAATTCGGGGTTTGGTTATCAGTCAATGGTTCATAGTCGATAGTCCATTGTTGGTGGTCATTGGGAAGGAGGTTATCAGTTAATAGTCATTAGTTATCAGTCATTGGTAATTAGGAATTGGTCATTGGGGGAATGTTCCTACTAAACTGGTCTACAACAAAGTTCAAAGAGCTGAAATGATTATAGATATTGTGAAATTGAATTGATTAAAATTCTAATACAGAGTTATTTCCAGTCTAAACCTTCCGCCATTAACTGATAACGAATGACTAATTCCTAATTACCGATGACTAATGACTAAGAAAAGACTCAACTCACAATAGCATACGCCATGGCTGCGGCGATTATAAAATAGAGAATCATCTCGGTGATCAACAATAGCCTGCTTAACTTTTTATTATCACGAAAATTCATGACTCTCCTATCTTGTTGTGTTTACCAAAACTACAACGATTGTCATTTTTTAAGGGTCACAAAATCGTAATGATGTAGGTGTGAAATGTTATAAGTTAACTTTTCTCATTTCTTTTTGATGCAGCATAAGCTGAAGGAAGCATGTTAAATTCTTCTTTAAAATATTTAGTAAAGTATTTCGGATTATTGAACCCAACCTTATAGGCTACTTCTGCCACGGTGAGCTGACTCTTTTCTAAGAGCTGTGATGCTCGCTGAAGACGAATGATGCGAATAAACTCAAGTGGAGCTTTGCCTGTAAGTGATAATAACTTCTTATATAAATGCACACGACTCATACCCAACTCACGGCTCAGGTGTTCAACAGAAAAGTCGGGCTCAGCAATATTATCTTCTACCAGCTTGATGGCATTTTGTATAAGCTTTTCATCTAATGACGTGATGTTAATCGTACTGGCCTTCACTTCAATTTGTTTTCTGAAGTCCTGGTGGAAAGATTCACGTTGGTGAATTAGATATTTTATGCGCGACTGAAGGATCTCAAAATTGAAAGGTTTTGTGATGTAATCATCTGCTCCAGTCTCAAGCCCTTCAAGTTTTTGTTCTTCGGATGTACGTGCTGTAAGCAAGATAACCGGAATATGAGAAATGGTTCGCTCATTCTTAACCTTACGGCAAAGCTCAATGCCATTCATTTCAGGCATCATCACGTCGCTGACAATCAAATCGGGCAAATACTGTTTGGTCTTTTCAAAACCTTCTTTGCCATTCCTGGCTTCCAGAATTTCATAATGAAGCTTTAAATTGTCTTTCAGATAAAAGCGAAAATCTTCGTTATCTTCAACCAATAAAAGACGGGAAAGTTTAGTGTTCGTGGGGATCGAATCATTTTCCGATGATGCTTCGAGTTCTACTGGCTCCAGCACAGATTCATCAACAACAGGCTCTGCTTCACGCTTCGTTAAAAGTTCAGGAACCGGAATTGAAACTGTAAAACAGCTTCCTTTGTCTGGTTCACTTTGCACTGTTATAGTTCCTTCATGTGCTTTAACAAATTCATACGTAATGGATAGCCCAATGCCACTTCCCTGGTTTACCATGCTCTTGGGCAGATCGTGTTGAAAGAACCGCTCAAAAATTTTATCCTGTTTTTCAAGGGGAATACCAATGCCGGTGTCTTTTACTTTTATCTCAAGCCATGATCGATCATCATTAGTTTTTGTAACCTGGTTTATCTCTACTTCCACGCTACCATGCTCGGGTGTAAATTTGAAAGCGTTAGAAAGCAGATTGAATAATATTTTTTCGAGCTTGTCTTTATCAAAGAGCGTTTCTAATGACGGAATGGTTGAAGTGACTGAAAAGGAAATGCTCTTCTTTTCAGAGAGATCAGAGAATGAATACGAAGTTTCTTTTATGAATGCTACAATATCTCCCTCGGATGCATTCAGTTTTACTTCCTGCACTTCCATCTTTCTCAAATCGAGCAGTTGGTTGACCAGATTTAATAACCGTCGTGCATTTCGGTGTATCATCTGAAACTGATTTTTCTGCTCAGGATCTGATGTATTCTTGAGGATCTTTTCAATAGGTGTTAGTATAAGACTCAACGGCGTTCTGAATTCATGACTCACGTTGGTGAAGAATTTTATCTTCATCATGTCCAGTTCATGCAGTTGATTAGCCTCTTGCCTTTCTTTCTCGATTTTATACTTAAGTCGCTCGCGCTGCAATATCATCTGGCGGGAAATCAGCAACACGCCTAATACTATCAAGATGTAAAAGAAAAATGCTGCTTTTGTTTTCCAGAACGGCGGCAAGACAATAATTTTTAATTTAAGGTCCTTATCTGTCCAAACACCATCACTGTTTGATGCTTTG
Organism: Cyclobacteriaceae bacterium; assembly: GCA_036569145.1. Lineage (GTDB taxonomy): Bacteria > Bacteroidota > Bacteroidia > Cytophagales > Cyclobacteriaceae > DATCRE01. Next base: position 5,214 of record DATCRE010000735.1, on the reverse strand, counting down.
ACATGAAATGTATATTCGCCGGCATCCAGGTTGGTATAGGTAACTCTGCGCGAGTTGCCATTGGTTGTAAGCCAGTTTTTATTAAAACCTTCCAACATGTATTTATACTGATTCTTTTCGGAATGGAAAAAAGTAAGGGCAGCAAATTCAATCGAGAAGATGTTCTGATTATGGTTGAGTGTAACCTCTTTTGTTAAGCTTATCGAATTAGTTAATACTTGTGTACCACCAACTTCTTCACCGATCTTGATACTGTTATTAAAAATCTGAAAATCTGAAAGTATCACTTTTGGCTTTACTCTATTCAAAACAATTTTATCGGGTTTAAAAATATTAAAACCATTTGCGCCACCAAACAGCATCTCACCCTCACGTGTAACAAAAGCCGCACCTTCATTGAACTGTCTGCCTTGCAAACCATCAGATTCGTCGAAGTTTTGGAAACTTACATTTTTGATGCGATGAGAGGCGTCTCGCGTAAATCTCATGTTAGTAATTCCTTTAGGCGTAGAGATCCAAAGATTGCCAGCATTGTCGCCCAACATATTGATGATGGAATTATGTGGAATGCCATCTTCTACACGAAATACTTTAAACGTTTTAGTAGAAGGATCAAAGAGATTAAGACCATCTTTCGTACCGATCCAAATCATGCCATAAGCATCAATACACATCGATACAACACCGTTTTGGCTCAGGCTTCCTGGCGTGTTTGGATCTGACAGGTATCGTCTGCAAACCCCATCCTTTTGAATGATGTATATACCATAGTAAGTACCCAACCAAATGTTACCGGCTTCATCTTCTTTGATCACAGGAATATAAGAGGGTACCCAGGGATTTCTATCATTTCCGTTAATATGCGTAAACGTACCCGATTTCACATCTATCAGGTCTATGCCATGTTCCATCGTTCCAATCCACAAGCGTTGTTGTGAGTCTTCAAATAACTCCCAGATATTATCATCACTAATACTCTTCGAATTATCAGGATCATGTTTGTACCTGATAAATTTCTTACCGTCAAACAGATTCAATCCTCCGTAATATGTTCCAACCCATAAACGGTTAGCATGATCAATGCAAAGAGAAATAATAACATTGCTACTCAGGCTTTGATTATCACCCGGAATTGACTTGTAACTCTTGAACGATTGATTTGTCCGATCATAATAAATCAGTCCTCCTCCATTAGTGCCTAACCAGAGATTTCCATTTTTATCTTCTTCAAAGCAATTGATATCGCTATAGGGCATCGTCTTTGGATTAGACGGCTGATGGTTAATCAAGGGAAAACGAATTGCATTTTCATGATAATAGGAAACACCATTCTTAACTGTACCTGTCCAAATAAAACCATCCTGATCTCTGTAGATCGCGTTGAAACTATTTTGACAAATTGAACGACTATCATCGGGATTGTTAAAAAGAAACTTGACTGTCTTATTTCGCTTGTCTATAATATTGATGCCACCATGATCCATGGCAACCCACATCTGTTTGTTATCATCTTCAACGATGCCTCTTACCAGCTCTGTGTTAATATGAACTTCACCACTCCTGGTGGTGTAATGATCTAATCGCCGTGTAACGTGATTAAAAAAGAACAGGCCTTTATTACTCTTCTCAACATAAATCCAGATGTCACCATCTGTATCAATCATCAGGTAATACAACATCAATGCGCCATGGTAAAGATTGAATAACTCTCTATTCCGATAGACAACTTTGTTTGTTTTAGTATCAACCTTCTCAATAATCCCATTCTTATGCACTAGCCAGATATACCCGTTCTTGTCAGGTTGCAATGATGCAACTTCATTTGTGGCGATGCTGGTGCTATCACTTGCTGAATGCCTGATCACAACCATACGCTTGGCAGATACATTGTAGCGATAAAGTCCTTCGGTGTTGTGCGCAAACCAGAATTCGTTGTCTGTTGATTTTACAATGGTTGTGAGTCTGCCCGCTGGTATGTTGAACTGTTTTAATACCGGCGTTGAATTGCGGGTAAAAGTTTCCGTTTCAGGGTCATATATACATTGACCATTCCACGTATTAACCCACAACTTTCCGAAGGGGTCTTCAAATAATTTTTCTATATCATTATCAACCAGCGAGGTGGTATCGTGTATACTATTTGTAAAAGCTTTAATGGAATATCCGTCGAAACGGTTCAGTCCGGAGAATGTACCAATCCAGATAAAACCTTGTCTGTCTTTCAGAAAACACCTGATCGCGTTATTAGACAAACCGCGATTTACATCCAGTTGCGCAAAGCTATACTGGTCTTGCTGTCCCTGCGCTGTGAGGAAAACAGTCATTAAGAATACAAACCCAAAAAATCTGCCACGAAATCCGCTCATGATCAGCAATTATAATAAATCAACACCGTACTTAATTTCAAGCATCGCAATATAACGGGTCCGTTTGTGATAAAAGTAACAGGAGTACTCACTTAAAGCAAGTGTTAACCTAACATTGAACAAAGTATGTAATTAACAGGCGGCAGAATTTTTAAACTCTTTCACCATTAAATTTTAAAAGAACTAAAATTCATTTCATTTTTGACTGTCTCAAAGAAAAAGTAAGGACAGAAAAACTCATTAACCCCTTCGTGATGTTTGTGTGCACGATAACAAAATAAAATTAAGACATGAAAAAGAACATTTGTCTCATAGTATTGATTGCCAGTCTCATTACCATTTGTGCCTTTGGAAATATACGTCTGCCTTCTGTACTTGGAAGTCACATGGTGCTTCAACAAAATAGTGAAGTTAAGCTATGGGGCTGGAGTGAGCCTAATGAAAAAATTAAAATTACGGTTGATTGGGACACTACCACATATCGTGCACTGGGCTCTCGCGATGCCAACTGGCAGGTTATCATTAAAACACCGAAGGCTGGTGGTCCGCATACTATTACAATCGCAGGTTACAATACTATTGTTCTGGATGACATTCTTGTTGGTGAAGTGTGGCTTTGCAGCGGACAAAGCAACATGGAGATGAGTGCCAGCTGGAACAAACAGGCTTTGGACGAAATGCCTAACGCTACAAATACAAGCATTCGATTTTTTAGAATATTACGCACAACCTCTGACTATCCACAAGATGATGCTCCAGGACATTGGGTTGTTTGCTCGCCCGAAGAGATGAAGTACTTCAGTGCACTTGGATATTTCTTTGGAAAAAAATTACAGTCTGAATTAAAAATGCCTGTAGGGCTGATCAGTTCTTGCTGGGGCGGCACGCCTGCTGAGGTATGGACACCAAAAGAGATTGTTACCAGTGATGCTGTATTGAAAGAAGCATCAGATAAATTAATAAGCTCAAATACATATCCGGGATGGCCCATGATTCCTGGCAAGACTTACAATGCCATGATCAATCCTATTACAAATTATGTCATCGCTGGTGCGTTATGGTACCAGGGTGAAAGCAACGTAGGTACATACGCTACCTATCCAGCCTTGCTTACTTCTATGATTGGCTCATGGCGCAAAGCCTGGAATAAAGATTTTCCTTTTTATTTCGTACAAATTGCACCGTTCGCTTATGGTGATGAATATGTTTGTGCATTACAAAGAACAGCTCAAACTTCTGTTTTAAATTATCCTAAAACTGGTATGGTTATCACCAGCGATTTAGTTGATAACGTAAAAGATATTCACCCCATTAACAAAGCCGACATTGGTTTGCGCCTCGCTAACTATGCGCTTGCAGACCATTATGGAAAAACAGGCATAGCGTACAAAACTCCACTGTACAAAAGTATGTCTGTTGAAAAAAACAAAATCAGGATTTCATTCGAGAATGTTATTACTGGCCTGATGACAAAGGGAGGCGACGCTACAGAGTTTTATATTGCCGGTGACGACCAGAAATTTTTACCAGCCTCCGCAAAGATTGATGGAGCAACTGTTGTTGTGTGGAATAAGGCTATCAAAAATCCTGTTGCTGTTCGTTTCGGATTTAGTAATACGGCCATGCCTAATCTTTATAGCAAGGAAGGACTGCCTGTTAATTTATTCCGCACGGATAATTGGACTGTGAGCACTGCGCCTGTGAAGAAGTGAGTTAGTCGTCAGTCAATAGTCGATGGTCCATAGTCGATAGCAATTGGCAATCGTACTTCGTAAATCCGAAATCGTAAATAATCAATTGTCATTAATTCTGGATTTTCTTCCAGTCTTCAGTTAAGGCATAGGTAGCACTGACTAGTTGGAGGAGTGTTTCGTAAATGAAAATGTAATCGGCACGTTTCTGTTCATCCCAGTTGGTGGCTTCGGTGCTGCAGAGTGCTTGCTTGAGTAGATCCCACAAAGCAGAGTATACACTGTCTGGTTCGTGCGTGCTGCAGAATTCGCGGATGATATGGCGTATACTCTGTGGATCGTTAGGATTAAATGTGCCGAAAGGTTGGTTAACGATATGCTTCATGCTTTTATGGGGTTTGATATGTTGGCAAGTAGCGCTGATGAAGAGAGATATACTATCGCTACAACCGGAATTATATCCCGCAGAATGGATATTTTAGAATTACATTTAATTTCTATTACTGCTATATTTGAACATGACAAACGATAACCGCACCATACACCAGGGAAGAAATGTAAAACGCTTCCGCGAAATGTTAGGCCTGAAACAGGAAGCTCTCGCCGATCAGCTAGGCGGCGATTGGTCGCAGAAGAAAATCTCGATGCTCGAAAGTAAAGAAGTGATTGAAGCGGCGTTGTTGGATGAACTTGCCACTGCATTAAAAGTGCCTGCTGAAGCAATCAAAAACTTCAATGAGGAAACAGCTGTAAATATTATATCCAATACATTTACTGAACATGCAATCCTCAATGGTATCAATTACAATCCTACATTCTATTCGATGGATGAAGCATTAGTCGAAATCAAATCACTAAAAAATGAAATAAAAGAACTACTCATCCAAAACAACAAACTCACTGAAGCTCTGCTGAAAGAGAAGGACGATAAGATTGCGTTATTGCAGAAAGTTTTGGAGGATAGGAAGTGATTAAAGCAGGATTACTATGAAAATAAAAAAAATAGAGTTAAAAAATTTTAAACGTTTTAACGACTTAACGATTGATAATATACCAGAAAGCACCAAACTGGTATTATTAATTGGATCAAATGGATCTGGGAAATCATCTGTATTCGACGCGTTTGAATTATTCAACTCTTTAGGACGCTTACAAGG
>DATCRE010000734.1:0-6596 GCA_036569145.1 Cyclobacteriaceae bacterium | reverse complement strand
GGATTGTTGTTATAGAAGGCCTGGTTAGATGCTTTGATAAAACTCAGCAAGGAAACAGGTTTGCCTATTACGGCAATGGAGTCAAGGAAGTCTTCAAGCTCCTCTACCTTCTTCAGGTTTTTGGTGTCGAGTATGGGGCGTCTCTTTTTTGTTTTGAAATCGATCTCAATCTGAAGGGGCATGATACCACTGAAGTTCGCTTCAAAGAACTTAAGATCTTTCTTGATCTGACTTTCTTCGGGGATGTCATCGACAATGAATGATACTGAGTGCAGTTTGGTAATGCCTATAACAGAGATAATGGTAATAATAATTGATGAAGTGTAAATCCATTTCTTCTTGCTATGAACCATCATGTCTATCTCCTTCACAAACTTGCCCATGAACCTGAAGTTCAAATGTTTTAAGTGTTTCTCTGTTGGCGTTGGCAACCATGAGAATATGCCAGGAATCATAACAAGGCTTATTATGAAAAGCGCCATGATGTTAATACCGGCAACAACTCCAAACTCGCGAAGGATAGGTATATCAGTAGACAGTAGTGTTAAGAAACCGATAGCAACAGTTAAGTTCGTGAGAAATGTTGCAAGACCCATTTTCTTAACGACGATAGCGATTGCTTCAAACTTATCATGAGTCTTAGCGAACTCGAGGTGATATTTGTTTAACAGGTAAATAGCATTGGTGATACCGATGGTTACAATTACCGGTGGGATCAGACCGCTTAGCAGCGTGATCTTATAACTAAATAGTGCTAGCGTACCCAACACCCAGATAACCATAATGCCGATAACAATGATGGAGAACAACACCGCTCTGAATGATCGGAAAAATAAAAACATGATAAGTCCTGTTATCAATACCGACAGGTACAAGAATAATTGCATTTCATGTCGAACCTGTTCAGCAATAACTGAACGTATAAAGGGCAGGCCAGCATAACGAAGTTCAATCTTTGTATCGGTAGTAAACTTTTGGCCTGCTTCCACAATAGCTTTGGTAAGATCAATACGTTTAGCAGAATTTACATATTCTTTATTAATGGAAACGAGCATGAGTATAGCGCCATTCTCTTCATTAACAATTTGATTCATGTAAATCTTCTGATCGCGGGCCACACTCAGCAGGCTGTCTAATTCTGCTTGTGATGACAACTTATCAGGGAAAATTTTCTGAAGATAAAATTTAGAATTAGCAGTGTCTTTTTCTATGCGCTGAATAACAGGAAGCGATACCACGCCATTAACACCTGCGATACCTTTTATTGTTTTGCAAAGATCTAATAACCTTTGGAAGTTGGCAGTTTTGTATACGGCGCTATCTTTAAGACCAAGAGCTACAATATTGCCATCTTCACCAAACTGCTTCTTAAAATTTTCAAAATAAACCATTTCGGGGTCATGTGGTGGCACAGTGCGATTGGCTTCATAGCTCATCTCTACCTTGGTAGCTTCATAACCCATAAAAGCTGTTACAAGGCCGATGACTACAATCAGCGCAAGGCGATTTTTAATAACAAATAGAGCAATGCGATTCCACATAACGTTTTTGTTTGTGCTTATGTACAGAAGGAGCACATAACCAACATTTTGAACCGGCAAAGCTAAGGATTTTTGGGTTTTTTCAGTTAGTTAAAGGAATAGAATAGGGGCCAATATCAAAGGTATATTTCTTTAATATTATCAGCCAGAAACATAAGCTTGGTCTATACCTCGTTAAACCCCAAATAACTTGCATTGGAAAGCAAAATTGAAGATTTTTAAACTTCACTTGGGGAAGAATGTAAAAACGTTCTGACCTTATTTTTCCGGAATCTTTTAGGTTTGACCAAACAGAGGAGGATTAAAGACTCATTCCATGAATCTTTCTGTAAAGCGAGAGTGCATGTCTGTCTGTGAGCCCCGATACAAAATCAATAATAAGTCTTAGCATCTGATAATAGTTATCAGGTTGCTGAGCTATGGCTGTTCGAATTTCTTCGGGTAATAACAAAATCAGGTTCTGGTATTTTCTTGATTTCTCTTTGTTTAGAATATAGACTCCCGCTTGTGTAAACTCCTGAAGAAGGCCTGGCAGTACCTGGTGGCCCGACGCTTCAATTTCAACTACGTGTCGTGCCCGGTAAATTTTTTCAACCGAAATAGTACTGATCACGTCCAATGATTTTTTAGAGTCGCAGAGATCAGTGAGTGCGCTATCAAATTTGCCTTCGAGTATGTCAGTTTCATGACCTAGAAAAACGTCGATGCATTCTTTGACAAGTTTGTTGATGGCCATGGCACGAAGCACGCCAACCTTTTCATTCTGTCCTGAAATTTTTTCGAGCTTATCAGGTTTGAAATCTCCCTTAAGAATAGAAGCCAGTAATTCAATAGTGTCTTTCAAACTCACGAGGCCTAATCGACAACCATCTTCGAGATCGATAATGTTATAGCAGATATCATCGGCAGCTTCAACCAGGAATGTTAACGGATGACGGCACCATGATTCATTAGCATTTTTAATAAGACCTAAGCCTGTAGCTGTTTCTTCGAAAGCACTTTTTTCTGTTTGAAAGAAACCAAATTTCTTCTGACTCTTTCTTGATTTATTGCGATTGCGTAACAGTGCTGCACATGGATATTTAGTGAAGGCACCCAGCGTAGCCATAGTGAGCTTAAGCCCGTATTGATTGCTGTTGATGATTCTAAAACCCTGGGCATTTCCTTCAAAATTGATGAGGTCGTTCCACTCAAATTCTGATATTTTATTTTTGAAATAAAGTCCTTCAGCATGATTCTTAAAGAAATCAGAGATGGCATCTTCACCAGCATGACCAAAGGGTGGATTGCCAAGATCATGTGCTAATGCTGCAGCGGCTGTAATAGTGCCGAAATCAAAGTGCGACAGGGTAGCGTTCAACTCAGGATGTCTCTTGAGAATTTCTTCGCCAGCTATTCTGCCCAGTGAGCGACCAACGCTCGATACTTCAAGACTATGCGTGAGCCTGGTGTGAACAAAGTCATGTTCAGGTAACGGATGTACTTGTGTTTTATCCTGCAGACGCCTGAACGGATGAGAGAAGATAATGCGATCGTAATCCTGCTCAAAGGCACTACGTGAATACTCCGCAGACGTGGGTTTTTGTCCGATGCGTTGCGACGAGAGTAATTGGTTCCAGTTCATTAATCTAAATAAGTTGTAACCCCTTTATAAAAGTAAAGTCCTTTTTATTAAGGGTGATCAAAGGTATATCATAATAAAGTGCAGAAGCTGCTATCAGGGCATCCTGAATTTTTAATTTATGACTCATGGAGTAATTCAGCATAAGATTTCTGTGAATGCTATCAATAGATGATGAAATTTCTATTAAGATAAATTTCTCCAGGTTTGACAATAATTTCTTTTGATGCTTTTTATTTGCCGCACCATAAATTATTTCAGAGAAAGAAATAGAGCTGATGCAAAGCTGGTTTACATCAAACTGAAGTAGCAGATCTATTATTTTTTGATTGTTTCTATCCAGAACTTCTATCAGAATGTCAGAATCACAAAGGATTAAGCTCGTTTCTTCCATGAAGCTTTGCGTAAATGAGCCTTGCTTACGAGTTGACCTTTGGCAATTCCGCCAAGAGCTTTAAACTCATCTTCGCTCTTGAATTTTCGTTTTCTTTGTTTTTTTATAGCTTCAAGTTCATTCCTCTTCCCTTCCACTTCTTCTCCCAGACTGGCAACTAAACGCTTCACAAGAAGGTAGTTCTTTTTGCTTTTGAAATTTGCCACTAATCTTTCCATAGAGATAAAATTAGTCTAATTGAAAGTAAGAATCCAGTGAATAAATTGAAAACTTGCTCCTTCTATTATTCTTTCAATACCAAATCAATACACATTACTGCAGCGAGTATTAATTGGCGCAACGGATGATTCTCTGGTACTTCATTGCTGATTTGTAATACATAATTATCAGCCGATGTAAAAAACTCTTTACCAAAGCCAGCCCATTTTTTAGTTACAGTGGCAAACTCTCTATTGTCGTTCGATACGAATTTAAAATCCCAGCTTGTCCATTTACCTTTCAGCATACAAAGCGGACGATCATTGCTGTCCAGCACTTCAAATTTTCCACCGATAGAAAAGAACTTCTGTTTGAACTTACCAATCACCAGACCGTTTTCGTCAAGCACTTCTACTTTTGATAAGAAGAAAGAAACACCACGTCTCACAGTCAGAATCTTTTCACCTTGTGGAGTTTTTATATCGATATCAAAAGGTGTCATGCGCTTGTAATCAGTGAAGCGAAACATCTTGGTAAAGAAGCCAAGATTTTCTTCGCGGCATTGCATAACAATCTGTTGTGTTTCCGGGTTGTAGATGTCAAAGCTGTTAGCGGCCTTAAACATGGCTACGTGTTCTTTTACGAAGAAGAGATTTTGATTGAGAGCAGGATTCATACTTTATTTATTATTAAGGTTTAGAGTGAGTTTCAAAAATTCATTAGTTTTTCGATTTGTTTCTTTAGTCGTTCTTTGCCAGGGTTTACTGAAAGTATTTTACCCGTGTTATCTACAAGTATTACAAAGGGTACGTGGGGCACTTTAAAATACGATGATATTTCATTCCCATTTAGATCATTTACTTGTGGCCACGGAAGTTTAAGCCGATTTAGATTATGAATCCATTCGGGCTTCGTAAATTCAAACTCAATTGAAACTCCTAATATCTCAAATCCCTTTTTAGAATATTGTTTGTAAAGTTTAAGCAAATCAGCGTTGTGCCTTCCGCAGTCATCACAGTAACTAGCAACAAAATTCAGCAGTAAATATTTCATATTCGGAGATTTTCCGTTCACTAAATTTCCAGCGGTATCTGGTAGTGAAATAAAAGGATAGAGTTTATCCAATTGTTTTGCTCGTTCCAGCGCTTCGGTTATATGGTTGCGCGTGGCATTTTGTTGTTGCCAAGGAGATAAGTTATCGTAAATACTTTTAGCCTGCTTGTATGTAAGCTGGAATGATTCCTGTAAAATCTGCGATGAAAGATTGTGATCGGGATAATTGGAAACGAATTGTTCAATCAACAGCGCAAGATTTTTAACGATCACAGAATCATCCAGATTACTTTCAAAGATTTTGTTTCGTTTACTAATATAGTCTCGCTGTAAACTATCGCTTACAGAGCCTTGGACATCAGTGATTTCAATTTTATTTACTGACTCCATGAGTTTATTCTCCCGATCAACTGATGCTGTGATAGTAATATTTCCTGTATCCAGATAAAAAGATGCATGAGATGAAAGGCCATCCAAAACAAGATAAGCTTGCACGGGTCTGGTTATTGATCCATGAAAGAAGAATTTTCCATTAATAATATCGCTCGTCTCATTTACATCAACGCCGAGTGCGGTTTCCGTATCTTTAGAATAACGTAAGTGAACTTTATAGGCGATGCCCTTGTCGATAAGGCCTGTAATGGAAAAATCCTGCTCCTGCGCCAGAGCAATAATACCAGAAGATAAAAAGATCAATGCCAGTATTATTCTCATGGCAATACAATCAGATCTTCCTTAGAATGTTATTGATTGAACAGGCATCAATAAGTTTGCTGCGCACATCGCTGATCAAAACGCGATCTTGTTTCATCGTATCACGATCACGAATGGTTACAGTATTGTCTTGTAACGTCTGGTGATCTATCGTAATACAATATGGTGTGCCTATAGCATCTTGTCTTCTGTAGCGTTTACCGATAGCATCTTTCTCTTCATAGAAGCAACGCAGATCGAACTTCAATTCGTTCATGATTTCTATTGCTTTTTCAGGAAGACCATCTTTCTTCATCAATGGAAGAATGGCTACTTTAACAGGTGCCAGCGGTGCAGGTATTTTCATCACCACACGCTCTGAACCATCTTCGAGTTTTTCTTCGGTGTATGATTTAGAGAGGATAGACAAGAACATGCGGTCAAGACCAACAGAAGTTTCAACAACATAAGGAATGAAGTTCTGATTATCTTCTGAATCGAAATACTGAAGTTTTTTACCTGAATATTTCTCGTGACTCTTCAAGTCGAAGTCAGTGCGGGAGTGAATACCTTCCAGTTCTTTAAAGCCCATCGGGAAATTGAACTGAATATCGCACGCCGCATTGGCATAGTGCGCCAGGTTAAGGTGATCGTGGTAGCGATAATTTTCAGTGCCGAGGCCAAGCGCCTGGTGCCACTTCATACGTTTCTCTTTCCAGAATTCATACCACTTCATTTCTTCGCCGGGCTTCACAAAGAATTGCATTTCCATCTGTTCAAATTCACGCATGCGGAAAATGAACTGACGCGCTACGATTTCATTTCTGAATGCCTTACCGATCTGCGCAATTCCAAAAGGAATTTTCATGCGACCAGTCTTCTGAACGTTGAGGAAGTTTACAAAGATACCTTGCGCTGTTTCAGGACGCAGATAGATTTTGTTAGCATCTTCGGCTAGAGAACCAATTTCGGTAGAGAACATTAAATTAAACTGGCGTACGTCCGTCCAGTTCTTAGTACCTGAAATAGGATCGGCAATTTCAAGATCTACGATCAATTGCTTGAAGGCAACCATATCGCCATTGCTCATGGCATC
>DATCRE010000733.1:0-2563 GCA_036569145.1 Cyclobacteriaceae bacterium | reverse complement strand
CTGTGCCATTGGCTTGAACATCTTACCTTCTATTCCAACCAGCGCGAGAATAGGAATGTAAACAATAAGAATGATGATCTCACCAAAGGCTGCTTTGTTCATGATCTTTCCGGCTGCATGATACACTTCATCATCCATTTCATGTTGTGTTAATTTGAGATTGATTGTTCGAAGACCTAAGTGATGCATGGTAGCTTCAACAATAATAACAGCACCATCGATGATCAATCCAAAATCAATAGCGCCGAGGCTCATCAAATTGCCTGAGACACCAAACAGATTCATCATGGCGATAGCAAACAGCATCGCCAGTGGAATAACGGAAGCCACTACAAGACCGGCACGAAGATTACCAAGCAGAAGTACAAGTACAAAAATTACAATGAGCGCTCCCTCCGCCAGATTTTTTGTAACCGTCTGAATAGCTTTGTTAACAAGTTTAGTGCGATCAAGAAATGGTTCGATAGTAACACCTTCAGGCAATGTCTTTTCAATCAGCGTCATTCTTTCTTTGACGTTAGCAATCACCTTCGATGAGTTCGCGCCTTTAAGCATCAACACAAGACCACCAACAACTTCACCTTCCTGGTTACGTGTCATGGCACCATAACGTATAGCATGACCAAACTTCACATCTGCTACATGACGGATCAAAACAGGTGTGCCGTTAGAATTTGTCTTTACAACAACATTAGAGATATCATCAATAGAAGTAAGCAATCCTTCCGAGCGGATAAAATATGCATTTGGTTTTTTATCGAGATAAGCACCACCTGTATTTTGATTGTTGGCTTCAAGTGCCCTGAACACATCGGTGATGCTAATGTTGAAACTACGAAGTCGTTCTGGATTAAGACTGATTTCATATTCCTTAAGGAGCCCACCAAAGCCACTGACATCAGCAACACCAGGTGTACCTAACAATTGCCGGCGTACAATCCAGTCCTGGATAGTACGCAATGTCATGGCATCATATTTATCTTCGTAACCTGTCTTAGGATGGATTACGTATTGCAATATCTCACCCAAGCCTGTTGACACTGGTGCCAACTCCGGACTTCCTGCTCCTGCTGGTATACGTCCCTTAGCTTCGCTCAATCGCTCGCTTACCTGTTGCCTCGCCCAGTAGACATCGATGTACTCCTTAAACACCATCGTGACAACAGAAAGACCGAAGCGTGAGAACGACCGAACTTCTTCTATGCCCGGAATAGTAGCCATGGTTTGCTCAATGGGAAATGTGACGAGTCGTTCAATATCCTGGGCTGACTGCGAAGGAGCAACCGTTAAAATCTGAACCTGGTTGTTCGTGATGTCAGGCACGGCATCGATGGGAAGTTGAGTGACAGAGTATCCTCCCCATATAATCAACGCCGCTGTAAAGAGGCCAATGATTAATTTATTTTTTATAGAAAAAAGAATAATCCTGTTAAGCATAAATAGAATAACATATTGAAATAATAACACAGCAACTTAGACTCACACGTAACGCTGAGCCGAAGTCATTTTAAAAATCGGATGGCTGCGGAATTATAACCTGGGCGGTTGCCAGATTTCAGAGAGATAAGAAGAAGGAATAATTTTTTTGTAAAAGACAGCGTAAGAAATTGCAGATACTGTCGGCGTCTTTTCTTTTAATTCAATCTTAGCGTAAGGTAAAATAACGGTTTGTACTACTGTGCAATGCCCAAAGTCTTTGAAAGGCAACTCAGCATCATGCTCATCATGATTTTGTGGAGTCGTATAATGAAGCGTCAGGAATTGGAAAAATGTTAAATCTCCATTTAGTTTCTGATGTTCATTAAAATGCTGAATTAATACCGGAAGCTTAAAAAGCTGGTGAAGCTCCGTGAAGGAGAAAGCATAGATGCAAATTAATACGATGGAGACTGTGCGTTTCATTTGATTCTGTGAGCGCAAAGATAATCAAAATTATAACGCATAATTAAGCTTTTTATAACAGCTTATACAAGGCCGAAGCATAGATTCAGTCATCCCTCTCCTGCGGAGAGGGAACGAGGGTGAGGCCAATTACCACTTCACTCCAAAGAGTCCCCTTTTTCCATCGGGATAGTAACCTTCCACCAGAATACCGCCACGTTTAAACTCCAATATCCTGTTAAGGTCTTCAACATTATCAACAGCAATCTTGTCTATGAAGCCTATAATGAAACCATCCTTTATGCCAGCTTCTTTCCATTTACCGGGTCGAACATTTTTTATGCGCACCCCACCTTCAAGCTGAATTTTTATAAGTTCTTTATAGCGAACATCCTCGACGGTAGCGCCACCCAGATCATAAGACACATCTCTCTTTAAAAGTGTTTCTGTGCCTTCATTATTTTTGAGTTTTGCTTTTACATTGGTTGTATTGCCTTTGCGTAAATATGTAACGTTAATTTCTTTACCTGGTCTATTACGTGCCACCCATTCCTGTAATTCAGAAACGGTGCTCACAGGATGACTGTTAATAGCTACAATTACATCTCCGGTAATGATTCCGGATTGTTCAGCGGCGCTCCCGGTATTTACACGATTCACCAATACACCCTGACTTATATTC
>DATCRE010000732.1:0-5042 GCA_036569145.1 Cyclobacteriaceae bacterium | reverse complement strand
TGACATTGCAGAGAAGGTTAAAGCTGGTCAGGTATTGGCTAAGATTCCTCGCACAATGGGTAAATCACGTGATATCACGGGGGGTCTTCCTCGAGTAACAGAATTGTTTGAAGCACGTAATCCTTCAAACCCAGCTGTTGTGAGTGAGATCGATGGTGTTGTTACCTATGGAGGTATTAAGCGTGGTAATCGCGAAATATTTATTGAGTCACGTGATGGTGTGCAGAAGCGTTACTTAGTTCCATTGTCTAAACACATTTTGGTTCAGGATAATGACTTCGTAAGAGCTGGTCAACCATTATCAGATGGTTCGATCACTCCTTCTGATATCTTATCGATCAAAGGCCCGACTGCGGTACAAGAATACTTAGTGAATGAAATTCAAGAAGTATATCGTTTACAAGGTGTGAAGATTAATGATAAGCATATTGAGGCTATTGTAAGCCAGATGATGCAGAAAGTTGAAATTCTTGATCCAGGTGATACGAACTTCCTACCAGGCGAATATGTTGATAAACTTCAATTCAGAGAAGACAACGACAACATTCTTGATAAGAAGGTAGTTACGGATGCCGGAGACTCTCAGACAATGAAACCAGGCCAAATCATAACGGCTCGTGAATTCAGAGATGAGAACTCAGTATTGCGTAGAAAAGATCAGAAACTGGTTGAAGTGAGAGATGCTTTGGCTGCGGTTTCAAGACCTACTTTACAAGGTATCACTCAGGCTTCATTGAAAACTGAAAGCTGGCTATCAGCTGCTTCCTTCCAGGAAACTACGAAGGTACTTAGTGAGGCCGCCATCCGTGGTAAAACTGACTGGTTAATGGGCTTGAAGGAGAACGTTATTGTAGGTCACTTAATACCGGCAGGTACAGGTCAGCGTAGATTCAATGATATGATAGTAACGCACAAAGAAGAATACAGTGCGATGCGTGAATCTGAAGTACGTACAAAAGACAAAGAGAAAGAACTTCAGGACTAGTTGAATAAAAATACTAAAACAGGTTATCAGACAATGGTAACCTGTTTTTTAATTTAAAAGAATATGGCAGAGGATAAAAACAAACAGGAAGCTAATCAGATAAACATTGAGCTGTCTGAGGAGGTTGCAGAGGGCGTTTATTCCAATCTTGCGATGATCGCACATTCTAATAGTGAGTTTGTTATTGACTTCATCCGCTTGATGCCAGGTGTGCCAAAAGCCAAAGTGAAATCGAGAATTGTTATCACTCCAGAGCATGCTAAACGCTTTTTGGCAGCTTTAAAAGACAACATTGAGAAGTATGAAAGTGCTTTTGGTTCGATTAAAAGAACTGATGATATGCCCAAATTCCCTATGAATTTCGGGGGGACAATGGGAGAAGCCTGATTATTATAGCAGGATTCTGCTAGAAATCATAAAAAGGATACAAAATCTTAATGAAAGACTTTGTATCCTTTGTTTCTTATGATACCTTTGCAGTCCTAATTTTGAAAAGCTTTATAAAGGAAAAAATAAATGCCTACCATTCAACAACTTGTAAGAAAAGGACGGACAAAATTGACTTTCAAGTCAAAGTCTCCTGCTCTTGACTCATCTCCACAGCGTAGAGGGGTTTGTACACGTGTTTACACTACAACACCTAAGAAGCCAAATTCGGCTATGCGTAAGGTGGCCAGGGTGCGCTTAACTAATGGAAAAGAAGTTAACGCATATATTCCAGGTGAAGGCCACAATCTTCAAGAGCACTCAATTGTGTTGATTCGCGGTGGAAGGGTTAAAGACCTTCCAGGTGTGCGTTATCACATTATACGTGGTGCATTAGACACTGCAGGTGTTAATGGTCGTAAACAAAGCAGATCTAAATACGGTGCTAAGCGTCCTAAACCAGGTGCAGCTGCTCCTGCGGCGGGAAAAGGCGCTCCAGCAAAGGGTAAAAAATAATAGTAGTACATCATGAGAAAGTCGAAACCTAAAAAAAGATACTTACTTCCTGATCCGAAGTTCAACGATACACTGGTAACTCGTTTTGTGAATTACCTTATGTATGATGGCAAAAAGAGCATTTCTTATGCTATCTTCTACGATGCCATAGAGCAAGTAGAAAAGAAGGCAGGAGGCGAAAGTGGTTTGGAAGTTTGGAAGAGAGCCATGAACAATCTGATGCCTTCAGTTGAAGTGAAGAGCCGTCGCGTTGGTGGTGCTACTTTCCAGGTTCCTGTTGAAGTTAGGCCTGATAGAAAAATCAACCTAGGTATCAAGTGGTTAGTAGATTACGCACGTGTGCGTGGTGAAAAGACTATGATGGACAAGTTGGCTGCTGAAATTCTCGCTGCTTCAAAAGGCGAAGGTGCAGCTATCAAGAAAAAGGATGATACTCATAGAATGGCTGAAGCTAACAAAGCTTTCTCACACTTCAGATTTTAATTAACCATGGCAAGAGATTTAAAGTACACTAGAAATATTGGTATTGCTGCTCACATCGATGCTGGTAAAACAACAACAACTGAGCGTATTCTTTATTATGCTGGTGTAAACCATAAAATTGGCGAGGTACACGATGGTGCTGCCACTATGGACTGGATGGCTCAAGAGCAGGAGAGAGGTATCACAATTACTTCTGCTGCCACTACTGTACACTGGAAATATCGCAATAACGATTATCATATTAACATCATTGATACGCCTGGTCACGTTGACTTTACTGTTGAGGTAAACCGTTCACTTCGTGTATTAGATGGTCTTGTGTTCTTATTTAGTGCTGTTGATGGTGTAGAGCCTCAATCAGAAACTAACTGGCGCCTGGCTGATAACTATAAAGTTGCCCGTATTGGTTTCGTTAACAAAATGGACCGCGCTGGTGCTGACTTCCTTGATGTTTGCAAACAAGTAAAAGAAAAATTAGGTAGCAAAGCGGTTGCTCTGCAATTACCTATTGGTGCTGAAGATAACTTCAAAGGTGTTGTTGACCTTGTTAACAACAGAGGTATCATCTGGAACGAGCATGACAAAGGCATGACCTTTACTGAAGTGCCAATTCCTGATGACATGATTGAAGAAGCTAAAGAATATAGGGAGAAGCTTCTTGAATCAGTTGCTGAATATGATGAAAGCCTGATGGAGAAATATTTCGTTGATCCTAATTCAATAACGGAAACTGAAATATTGACAGCACTTCGTAAGGCTGTAATTGATATGGCAATCGTGCCAATGGTTTGTGGTTCATCTTTCAAGAACAAAGGTGTACAAACTATGCTTGACTATGTGATGGAATTATTGCCTTCACCTATGGACAAGGATGTTATCATTGGAACAAATCCCGATACAAACGAAGAAGTGGCTATTAAGCCAGATGAAAAAGAACCATTTGTAGCGTTGGCATTTAAAATTGCTACTGATCCTTTCGTAGGTCGTCTTTGCTTTATCCGTGCTTATTCAGGTGGTTTGGATTCTGGATCGTATGTTTATAATACTCGCTCTGAAGCAAAAGAACGCATTTCGCGTGTGTTCCAGATGCATGCTAACAAGCAGAATCAGATCGACAGATTAGCTGCTGGTGATATTGGTGCCGTAGTGGGTTTCAAGGATATCAAGACTGGAGATACACTCTGCGATGAAAAACGTAAGGTTGTCCTTGAGTCAATGGTATTTCCTGAGCCAGTTATTGGTTATGCTATTGAACCTAAGAAACAAGCTGATGCTGATAAATTAGGTATGGCTATTGCCAAATTAGTTGAGGAAGATCCTACACTTCGTGTTAATACTGATCAGGAAACTGGTCAGACCATTCTTCGCGGTATGGGTGAGCTTCACCTTGAGATCATCATTGATCGTCTGAAGCGTGAATTTAAGGTAGAAATTAACCAAGGTGCTCCTCAGGTGGCTTACAAAGAAGCCCTTACCAAGAGTGTTGAACATAAGGAGGTTTACAAGAAACAAACTGGTGGTCGCGGTAAGTTTGCGGATATCGTGTTTGAAATTTCGCCTCGTGAAGATGATAAGACTGGATTGGAGTTCGTTAATGATATCGTGGGTGGTGTTATCCCTCGTGAATTCATTCCTGCTATCCAAAAAGGTTTCGAACAATCTATGTCAAATGGCCCTTTAGCTGGTTATCCAATTGACGCAATGAAAGTTCGTTTGTTCCATGGATCTTACCATGATGTTGACTCCGATTCATTATCATTTGAATTGGCTGCACGTCTTGGTTTCAAGGAAGCAGCAAGAAAATGTTCTCCTCAACTCCTTGAGCCTATCATGAGTGTTGAAGTTCTTTCTCCGGATGAATATACTGGTTCTGTAACTGGTGATTTGAATAAGAGAAGAGGTTTGATGAAGGGTATGGACTCACGTGGAGGTGCTCAGGTTATAAAAGCTGATGTACCTCTTGCAGAGTTATTTGGATATGTAACAGATTTGAGAACGATCACTTCAGGACGTGCCTCTGCATCTCTCACATTCTCGCATTATGCTCCAGTTCCTAAGAACTTAGCAGACAAAGTTATTGATGAAGTTAAAGGCGCTGTAGCCGCTAAATAAATCAGGATTTAGACGATTTCCAGATTAAGAATATGAACCAGAAAATAAGAATAAAATTAAAATCTTACGACCACAATTTGGTTGATAAGTCATCTGAAAAGATTGTTAGAGCTGTAAAAGCTACAGGTGCAGTAGTAAGTGGTCCAATTCCATTACCTACAGAAAAGGAAAAGTTCACAGTATTACGTTCACCACACGTTAACAAAAAGGCTCGCGAGCAGTTCCAGCTTTGTACCTATAAGCGCCTAGTTGACATTTATTCAAACAGTGCAAAAACGGTTGATGCGCTGATGAAACTTGAACTTCCAAGTGGAGTTGATGTTGAAATAAAAGTATAGTTAGCTGTCATAATATTAAAGTTAAAACCACTTCTAATTTCGGGAGTGGTTTTTTTTGTTATGGACTATTTCTTTAAAATCCATTATACTCTTAATTCATCAAGTCTGATTCGTAATATTTCGGTATATTGTTTTAGTTAGCCGAAGTTAAAAAATGAGACTCTTAACATTCATTGTTTCCG
>DATCRE010000731.1:0-3369 GCA_036569145.1 Cyclobacteriaceae bacterium | reverse complement strand
ACTCCGATCCGAATACGCCTTCTATTTTTGCGCGAATAGCAAAGGTGAGTGAGGTTACTAATAGTGCCAGGCAACTTCCTATAAAGAGCCTTGAAGCATTAAACTTTTGTTCCATAGTGATTGAAAGGTTATCGTTTTAGGTGTTGAAATATGAGTTTAAATTTTAATTCATGCAAGCGTTTGCGACATCTGCCCGTTTTTTACCTGATAAATGGTTTATTACTTTCCTCATTAAAGTTCGAACGTGAGACCTTTCTCGGTGAGCTTATCGTACACCTTTTTATCAAATCGGTAAAGACTCGCAGCCCGGTGCGACACATCTTCCTGCTTCTCATGACAGGGCACAAGCAGATTCATTTTCAGGAGCTTACGTCTGAAGTTGGGTTTGTCCAGCTCCGTTTCTAATATGGCTTCATAAAGTTCCTGAATATGGTGGAGCGTGAATTTCTTCGGTAACAAATTAAAACCAATAGGCTCGTGACGAACTTTATGTTTCAGATGCTTAAAGCCTGCCTGCAATATTTCATTATGATCGTATGGCAGCTTGGGCACTTCATGAATGTTACACCACTGAACATCAGATGCTGTAAACCCCGGACTCAATGAATAATTCTCTGCATTCACCAACGCATAATATGCAATAGTGATTACACGCTCAAGTGGATAACGCATCACTTCTCCAAAGCTGCGCAGTTGTTCAAGATAGATATTAGAAACACCTGTGAGTGAATGTAAAAGTCTGTTGGCAGCTTCATCAACACTCTCGTTATACTTTATCCAACCACCAGGCAAAGCCCATTTACCTTTGCTGATACCTTCGGCATGTTTAACAAGAAGAACATCTAACTCACCGTCTTTAAAACCGAATATCAGGCAGTCAATAGACAGCGCATCTATAATCTTATCGGGAAAACCTGTTTTGGACATAGCTTGATTAATACTGAAAGATATTTGAAGTTTTTGAGGATGAGAAATATTTTTACAATTATATGGTCAAATTGACTATTAGTTATATTTTTGGTGAAATTTCGATTGCACATGGCAAAATATCTTCTTGGCTTAGACATTGGTAGTTCTTCTATAAAGGCAGCATTGATTAATAGTGAGAGTGGTGAGGCGGTGGCTTCGGCTCAATCGCCATCTGAAGAGATGCCCATGTTAGCGAAGAATCCAGGATGGGCCGAACAAGATCCGGAGATGTGGTGGGAACATGTTGTTATTAGCATTAAAGCATGTATTCAGAAATCAGGAATCTCAGGTAATGATGTTGCTGCTATTGGCATTTCATATCAGATGCATGGGTTGGTTGTAGTTGGCAAAGATCATAAACCGTTACGACCTTCTATTATATGGTGCGACAGTCGTGCGGTAGAAATAGGAGAGAAGGCATTTGCTGATCTTAAATCTGATTACTGTCTCTCACACTTTCTTAACTCACCAGGAAACTTCACGGCTTCTAAATTGAAATGGGTGAAAGACAATGAGCCTGAGTTGTTCAGCAAAATTCATAAGATCATGTTGCCTGGCGATTACATTGCGTTGAAATTATCAGGTGAAATCAACACAACAGATACCGGTCTTTCAGAAGGTATGTTCTGGGATTATAAATCAGCAACAGTTTCTAAAACGCTTCTTGATTATTATGGTATCAGCAGTGATTTGATTGCTGATCAAGTTCCCGTTTTCTCTGTACAAAGCCAGTTGCGTGCCGAGACAGCAAAAGAACTTGGATTGGCTGCGGGAATAAAAATTGCCTATCGCGCGGGCGATCAACCAAACAATGCATTCTCATTAAATGTTTTGAATCCGGGTGAGACAGCTGCGACTGCGGGAACATCAGGTGTGATTTATAGTGTAACTGATAAGAATGCGTTTGATCAGAAGTCAAGAGTGAATGCATTCATTCACGTTAACAACGGTCACGAAGCAAAGGCGGTGAGAAACGGCGTGCTACTTTGTGTAAACGGAACAGGAATTTTAAACAGCTGGCTTCGTAAAAATATTAAGGGAAATGGTTCTCCGTATGATTATACTGAGATCAACGCTATTGCATCACAAGCACCGATTGGTTCTGCAGGACTCACCATGCTTCCTTTTGGTAATGGTGCTGAGCGTATTCTGGAGAATAAAGAAATCAATTCTTCTTTCTACGGATTGAATTTCAATCAGCATAATCAATCACATATTTTCCGTGCAGCACAAGAAGGAATTGTGTTTGCGTTGAAATATGGTTTTGAAATATTGCAGAACATGGGCGTGCAAACCAGCGTAATCCGTGCCGGACATGCCAATATGTTTTTGAGTCCGCTATTCAGAGAAGCATTTGTAAACACCATTAACGCACCGCTTGAACTGTATGATACCGATGGAGCAAAGGGCGCAGCCATAGGTGCCGGCGTTGGATCTGGTGTTTATAGCTCATTCACAGATGCATTTAAAGGATTGAAGATGATCAAGTCAGAAGAACCTGTAACTAATAAGGCAGCACAGTATGATCAGGCTTATCTTCATTGGAAGAAGAACCTCACCAACCAGTTAACCAACAAATAATTTATAATTCAATCGTAAACCTATTAACACTATATCATGAAACTCACACTGGGAGACAAAGAATACTTTAAAGGCATAAAGCCAATAAAGTTTGAAGGAAAAGAATCCGATAATCCACTGGCGTTTAAGTACTACAATCCAACACAGAAAGTAGGAAAGAAAACAATGGAAGAACATTTCCGCTTTGCTATTGCTTACTGGCATACGTTATGCGGAACTGGTGGAGATCCGTTTGGACCTGGAACAAAAGCTTTTCCCTGGCTTGCCAGCAATGATGCTGTGCAACGCGGATATGATAAGATGGATGCTGCCTTTGAATTTATCACGAAGATAGGAGCACCCTTCTATTGCTTTCACGATTACGATTTGATTGATGAAGCACCAACATTGGTTGAGTCTGAGCAACGTCTTCAAAAGATTGTAGCTTATGCCAAGCAAAAGCAAAAAGAATCTGGTGTGAAGTTGCTTTGGGGAACAGCCAACATGTTTTCCAATCCACGTTACATGAATGGTGCGGCTACCAATCCTAACTTTGAAGTGGTTTGCCATGCAGCAACGCAAGTTAAAAATGCGATGGATGCTACTATCGAATTAGGTGGTGCTAACTATGTATTCTGGGGTGGCCGTGAAGGTTATCTTACATTGTTGAATACAAACATGAAGAGAGAAATAGATCATCTGGCTACCTTCCTTCATGCTTCTAAAGACTACGCTCGCAAGAATGGTTTCAAAGGAACTTTCCTCATTGAGCCTAAGCCAATGGAGCCAACCAAGCACCAGTACGACTTCGATTCAGCAACGGTAATATCATTCCTTCGT
>DATCRE010000730.1:0-4799 GCA_036569145.1 Cyclobacteriaceae bacterium | reverse complement strand
TCTTCGTAATTCTGGCAAAATTCATTTACCTTATCCTTAGGCAAAGTGCCATCAGGTATGTTGATATTTTTCTTGGGTATGTCAAGATGATCAAATAAATGTTCGTTCATGAAACGCACATAACTCTGAAGCGCTGTAGGTTCCATTGGAAAGTATTCATCCAGGTTGAAGGTGTGGACGTTTTTAAAACTCAGACCTTCTTTATGCATCTTCACCAATTCAGCATAAACGCGTGTTGGAGTTGAGCCTGTAGCTAGTCCAAGAACAACAGGTTTACCTTCCTTCTGACGGGCCTTAATTAAAGAGGCGATTTCTTTCGCCACAAATTGAGAGCCTGCTTCAGACGATTGGAAGATTTTAACCGGGATTTTCTCAAAAGAGGTTAGATCATTATTCATAGTTTTACTTAGTTTTTTTGATCCTGTTAATCAAAGCTTAAAGGTATATAAAAGCGCAAATTTATCAAGTGTTTGCGGTAACATAAATTTTATGCACATTTTCCGAACAATTGTTAGTAACTCTCCATCTTCCTTCAAAATCGGCTTGAACACCCCTTTTTTGACGCTGGGATCGTGTTTTGCGGATGGAATTGGCCAGCGTCTGGAGAAAAATAAATTTTCAGTTTTGCCCAATCCATTCGGCACAATCTATAATCCTCATTCCATACACAAGCTGCTTCACTACGCTATTGCGGATAAAATTCCTCCTGAATACACTTATCTTAAGCAGGGTGAAGTATTTCTAAATTACGATTTTCATTCAGAATTTTCGGCGTTGTCTCAGGCAGAGTTGGTTAAAAAAATTGAAGCCAGTATTAACACAACTCACGCCTTCCTTAAAAATACATCCTATCTGATTTTAACGTACGGCACATCATGGATCTATGAGCGCCGCGACATTTCTGAGGTTGTAGCTAATTGTCATAAAAAACCTGCCGCAGAGTTTACTAAGTCATTACTAACACAGAAAAAAATTATTGAATCATTTCAGGATGTTTATACTGCATTGACGGCTTTCAATCCTTCACTTAAAATAATTCTTACGGTAAGTCCTGTGCGACATATAAAAGATACACTTGAGCTTAACAGTGTTAGCAAATCTGTTTTACGTATGGCTTGTCATACAATTAGTACTACCTATACTGATGTAGAGTATTTTCCTGCTTACGAGATTATGCTTGACGACTTACGTGATTATCGCTTTTATAAAGCTGACATGATTCATCCTACGGAAGAAGCTGTTAATTACATCTGGGATGCATTCATAGAAACTTATGCCAGCGAAGATTTAAAAAACTTTCTTAAGCAATGGAAGGAAATACAAACTGCCATGGCGCATAAGCCTTTCCATCCTTCAACAGCCGCTCACCAGAAATTTTTACATGATCTATTAAAGAAGCTCGAGTTACTTAGCACAAAGGTTGATGTGAAATCAGAAATAAACCTGATTCAAAATCAAAAATTATAAATCAGAAACGATTGCGTAAAAAAGAATCCTTAATTCTATAAAAATCACATAGTCTGTGGGTATATTAGGTTTGAAAGAGCCCTCTTGATTTATTTTTATCTCATTTTATCTTAATGAAGGATACAACAATTTTTGAACATTACCCGGTAAGTCCGCAGACCTGGGATGAAATGTATGAGAAAGGATATGTAAGAACTCCCTATAGTGGTGTATCCAACTTTCTGAATCAGATTCCTGTAGACGAATTGAATAAGAAAGAAGAGCTGGCTAAAAAACTTTTTATGAGCCAGGGTGTAACGTTCACCGTCTACTCTAGCGGCGAAGGCATTGAAAAAATATTTCCCTTCGATATTATTCCACGCATCATCACTGCCAGCGAGTGGGATATTATTGAACGGGGCATTAAGCAACGGCTCAAGGCACTCAACTTGTTTCTGAAAGATGTTTACAATGATCAGTTTATTTTAAAAGATGGCATTGTGCCCATGGAACTCATTTATTCATGCCCTCATTATTTACGTGAGATGCATGGACTAAAAGTTCCATTCGATATTTATGTTCACATTGCCGGCATTGATCTTATCCGTGATCACGACGGTACTTTTTATATACTGGAAGATAATCTGAGAACTCCATCAGGTGTTTCTTATATGATTGAGAACCGGGAGATCACAAAACGTATCTTCCCTGATCTTATTCCACAAAACAATGTTCGCTCTGTAACAGAATATCCAAGTATACTTTTTAAGAATCTCGTATCGTTGTCGCCGAGGCAAGTTTCAAATCCGACAGTAGTTTTATTAACGCCTGGTATCTACAACTCTGCATATTTTGAGCATACTACACTGGCTCGATTGATGGGTGTTGAATTAGTAGAGGGCCGCGATCTTGTTGTTGATAATCACAGGGTGTATATGAAGACAACATCAGGCTTGCAGCAGGTTGATGTTATCTACCGAAGAGTTGATGATGACTTTCTTGATCCATTGGTTTTCAATCCGACAAGTATGTTGGGTGTTTCTGGTTTAATGTCAGCCTATAGAAAAGGAAATGTAGCTATCGTAAATGCCGTTGGTAATGGTGTTGCTGATGACAAAGCTATCTACACCTACGTGCCAGAGATGATCAAGTATTATCTCAACGAAGATCCTTTATTAAAAAATGTTCCCACCTATCAACTCGGCAATGCCGATGAATACAAGCATGTAATGACCAACATCAATAAAATGGTTATTAAGAAAACCAATGGCTCAGGTGGTTATGGTATGCTTATGGGACATGCCGCATCGGAAAAAGAAATTGATGAGTATAAGAGTGAAGTTGAAAAAGATCCTCGTCAGTTTATAGCGCAACCAACCATCAGTCTCTCAACAGCTCCGTGTTACATAAACGGAAAGATTCAACCTCGCCGGATTGACCTTCGGCCTTTCGCTTTGTGCGGACCTAAAGGAATAGAAATAGTTCCTGGTGGCCTCACCCGTGTTGCATTGCGCGAAGGTTCATTGGTTGTTAATTCATCACAAGGTGGCGGCAGCAAAGACACCTGGGTTCTATCCGTTTAACTAAAACTTTAAAATTCATGCTAAGTAGAGTAGCAGATTCATTATACTGGATGTCGCGTTATATGGAGCGAACCGACGGCATATTACGTATGCTTAAAATTAATTACGCTTCATCGCAGGATGACATAACCAAATTTACCTGGCGTCCTGTTTTACAAGTATTCAGTTACCTGGATGAAGACCAGATTGAGGTGATGAACAGAAGCAGCAAAACTGTGTTGAAATATATGGTTGTAGATAAAGACAATCCTAATTCTGTCATGACCATGATCACAAAATCGCGGGAGAATGCACGCTCTGTACAAGATCATATCACCAAAGACTTATGGCAATGTCTTAACGAGTTTTATCATTTAATGCGCGATGAGAGACTTTATCGTTCATTAATGGTTGAAGATCCCGTTACCGTGCTGGATACGCTCATTAAACAAGGATTACTCTATTATGGAACAACAGAAGTGACCATGGCGCGAGGCGAAAGTCTTTGCTTTATGAATATTGGTAAATACCTGGAGCGTGCCATACAGACGGTAGATATTCTTGACGTAAAGTTCAGAGATCTTTCTGCAGACCTTGAAACACCTATGGACACAACATCGTGGAAATACTTTCTGCAATCCATCTCCGGATATGAGGTGTACCTGAGAAGTTATCGTTCGGGTTTTGAGGCGAGAAACATACTTGATCAGACTCTGTTCAATGTAAACTTTCCACGCTCACTCCAGTACTCGTTAATTTTAATGCAACGATATTTTGAGCGATTAAAAAATCAACAGAGTCTTTCAAGTCATGAAGAAGTAAATTTCATGATTGGTAAATTAAAAAGCCGGATTCAATACTCTAATCTGCAGACTATTGCCGATGTGGGATTACATACCTTTTTAAATGAAATCAATCGCGATCTTTACGCTATCGGTAATGCGTTAAGTCAGAAATATTTTGCGTATAGTTAGTCGATTAATAATAACACAAAATCATGTCGAAGTTCAAGATCAGACATATCACCAAATACATTTATGAAGTTCCGGTTCGCGATAGCGCTAATCAGATTATGCTCTATCCCGTAAAAGATGATTTCCAGGAAGTAGTAAATCAGGAAATTATCATTTCAGGCGAACCTGTAGTTGATGTGTATAAGGATTATTATGGCAATGAAATTGGTACGTTCACGCACTCACATCCACACAACCTGTTAACCATTGATTCGAGGTTGCAAATCATTACCAGGCCTAAAGAATTACCAATTGATCAGGCCCCTGCAGATGAGCAATGGAAAGCATTAACGAGTATTAAATTTCAGTCACCTTATATTGATTTTCTTCAGTCTGAACGCTTTCCCGGATTTGCTGAAATTGAAAAACTCATCTCAGAACAGAAAGACAAGAACATCACGCCACTTCAATTAGCACGACAACTCTGCGGTTATGTATTCGAAAACTTTAAATACAAAAAAGGTATAACAACTGTTGAGACAACATTGGATGAGATCTGGCAACTAAAGCTTGGCGTTTGCCAGGACTTTGCGCACATGCTTTTAGTAATCCTGCGCATGAGCTCCATACCTGCCCGTTATGTTAGCGGCTATATTTGTCCGAATAAAAGTGGTATGCGTGGTGAAAGTGCAACACACGCCTGGGTTGAGGCCTACATTCCATTTTATGGATGGCTTGGTCTTGATCCTACCAACAATTGTATTGCTAATGATACGCATGTGCGCCTGGCAGTTGGAAAAAATTTCTCCGACTGTTCGCCAGTGAAGGGCACTTACAG
>DATCRE010000729.1:0-4376 GCA_036569145.1 Cyclobacteriaceae bacterium | reverse complement strand
AGAGATGCCTTGTAGTTCATAGCAATTCAGTTATATCGTGGAATTCGAATATAAATTTATAAAATACAAACTATTGATGTTGTCCGGTTGCTGACAATATCACGCTTTATTGCCGTTACTCATACTTCAACGAATCCACAGGATTTTTCCTCGCTGTCTTTAATGAATGGAAGGCAACCGTGAAAAATGCAAACATCAGTGCCATTAAACCAACGGCAAGAAAGAGCAGATAATTTATATTGGTTTTATAAGCAAAATTTCCCATCCATTACGAAATGGTATAATACGCTACAGGGATAACCAACACAGCTGCCAGTATAACGAGCACCATAATATCTTTATACAACAAGTAAATAATGTGAGGAATGCTAGCGCCGTGAACTTTGCGAATTCCGATTTCCTTGGTGCGTTGTGTTGCTGTAAAAGCTGATAAGCCTAATAAGCCCAGCAAAGAAATAAAAATACAAATGTAAGAGAGACCTGATAATAATTTATACTGCACTTCATCAGCTTTATACTGATCATTAAATCGTTGATCGAGGAAAGAGTATTCAAATGGATGTTTGGTGTCAAACTTGGTCCAGGTATCCTGGATGTAGCGTATTGTTTCCGGAAGGTTTTCGCCTTGCACTTTTAAATGTAAAAAGCCTCCTTCTGATCTTGCCTTAACGAGCAACATGGGCTCAACTGAATTATGAAGTGATTTGAAATTAAAATCTTTAACAACACCAATCACCTGTCCATCTTTTTCAGCGTGAAAGAACTTTACTTTTTTACCAAGAGGATCTTTTTCCCAGCCCATTAATTTCGCTGCGGCTTCATTAGCAATGAACAAATCCTGGTCTACATTATTGCCGACTTTAAAATCACGACCGCTGGTTAATTTCATGTCCATAGTTTTGATGTAATCATCGCCAACAAACATCAGTGAGAAAGCTTGTTGTTTCATGCCGGTTTCACTTTCAGCCCACATCACAGAACCACCGATGTCAAGCCCCATAACGTTGTATGATGTCGTAGCTTTTGTGATATAAGGATTCTTGAGCATTTCATTTTTAATGGCTCCGATCTGGTGTTCCACCAACGTATCCTGAATAGGTAATAAAATAATATTGTCCTTGTCAAACCCAAGTTCTTTATTGCGCATATATTGAATCTGGTCTTTCATGAAAAAAGTACAGACTACAACGAAGATGGAAATAGCAAATTGAGTGGTTATCAGAACTTTTCTGAGTGTGTGACTTGACTTACGATTTTTAAAAGCACCCTTTAACGCTGTGATGGTTGGAATTCTCGGGAGATAAAATGCAGGATAGAGGCCGGAGATAACACCGATACCCAATGCAATAGCAACAGAGCCAAACAGCAACATTTTATTATGAAGAAAATCGATACTCAGATTTTTCTCAATAAGCTGGTTGAATGACGTGCCTGTTATTACGAACATAACAATGACAATAGCCAGTAATAATGAGATGGCAGAAAGAAAAACAGACTCGCCCAAAAATGAAAGTACCAGTGAAGTCTTACTTGAACCAAGTGTTTTCTTCATTGCTATTTCACTGGCTCGACCAACAGACTTGGCTGTTGATAAATTCATGTAGTTGATGCACGCCAGTATGATGATGAAGATTCCTATTCCTGTGAAGGCATAGAGGTAAGCAATGTTTCCATGAGGCTCATCAGCTTCAAGTGTAGAATGAAAATGGATGTCAGCAAGAGGCTCTAATATGGGCGTGTATTTTCCGCCGACCTGGTCACCAAAAGATTTAAAATACTTGTTGAATATGGATGGAAACTTGGCGTAGAAATTTTTCGGATCATAATTATCAGGGAACAATAAATAAGTATACACATCAGGATTCCAGAAGGCTTCTGATTTTATTTGTCCTTTATCCATTACCCACTCGCGGTCTACCAGTCGTGATAATAGAATGTTAAATTTTAAGTGTGTATTCTCGGGCACGTCTTTAATGATACCTGTAACTTTCCAGGACTCACCGCCAATCTCCATGGACTTATTAAGCGGATCTTCATCGCCAAAATATTTTTTCGCAATGGACTCTGACAACACAACGGTGTTCAATGCAGTAAGGCATGTGTTTGGATCGCCTGCGATAAACTCATGTGTAAAGACTTTAAAATACGTTGAGTCTGTTCGTACAATATCTTCTTCGTAAAATGCTTTCTCTTTTCCATCAGGGCTTGTATACTTCACTAGCGTGTGATCCCAGTTATTGGCACGCACCACTTCCTGCACTTCAGGAAACTCTTCCTTTAGAATGTTACCAAGTTCACGTGCAGCGCGGGCTGGTTTAAAATCAACACCTGTTGCCTGCAAATGACCGCCGAGCCTGTATATGTTTTTGTGCTGTACGTGGTATTGATCGTAGGTAAGATCATTTTGCAGAATAAGCAACAGAATTATACTTACGGCAATGCCCAACGCCAGGCCCAGGATGTTTAACGTTGAGAAGAATTTATCTTTCAGGAAGATGCGGGTAGAGAATTTCAAATGGGTTAGCAGCATATAAAAGGTACGGTTGGTTGTCAATATTCAATACTCAAGGAATAAGCACAGATTTCATCAATGAACACATTTCGTTCGAATCCGGTCAATTCATTAACCAACATACCTCCACGAATTGCCGCAATTAGTTTGATTTACATGTTTTACTAATGATTGATCAGCGCTCCGGCTATAACAGGCGCAAAGCGTGCCAAACTGAATGAGTCTTTTTCAGATGTATACATTCAGAGAGCATTACCTGGGTTCTATCGTGTCTATAACTTACGTTAACTCAATCATGCTGGTTAAATCCTGTTGAATTAATGATTCTTTAATCTTGTTGAATTTATGGAGCCATGGTAAAATATTGCACTGCTTTTTAAAGTCAGATTAAACTATTTAGTCGTGTTATGGGTCTAAATAAGGAACGGACAATACCTTTATTTCTCTAAATTCGTTTTTAGTATATGATTAAAACTGCAATGAAAGCTAAACTGTTAGTTGTGTTACCTCTGGTTATTTTATTAATTGAGGGTTGCGAGCCCAAGCCAGACTCGGCTGAATTACTCGATCAACTGGTGGTTCAAACATATAATGATGATACAGTGGCTTATGGCTTATATTCAACTTTTGCTATTCCCACAGATACTATCGCATTTTATTCGAATACTTATAACGCCCCTTCTTATATTACACCAGCGGATGCTCCGGATTTTGTGAGTCCTGTTGTTAATAGAGTCATAACAAACATGACTAATCGACACTATACTAAAGTGAGTAAAAAATCAAATCCTGATTTAGGTGTTAATGTATCCATCGTTCATGACTACAGTGTTTATCAGAGTTACTATGGAGGAGGAGGTTATGGTGGAGGCTATTACGGATATGGAGGTTATTATGGTGGAGGTTATGTTGTAACGACAGAAGAAAACAGAGGCTCTCTTATCGTCGAGATCGTTGATCTGAAAAATAAAACTGTTGATAACAAGGTGAAGGTAGTGTGGACAGCCACGCTTAGTGATCTATTTAATGCGATTGACCAAACGAAAGAATCAATAGATGCCATCGACCAGGCCTTTAAACAATCTCCATATATTGTTACAAACAACTAATGAAGAAAGTAATTTTTATTATCGCTTTTTTAGGTAGTGTAAACATAGCCGTAGCGCAGGATTTTCATGGTTACTATACCGCATCATTTGATTTTAACCAGCCTTTATCAAATACCAATAGAGTTAATTCCATGAGTATTCTGGGGGTGAAGTTTGGATATCATCGGTTGTTCAATCAGAAATTTTCAATGGGGGGAGAGTTAAACTGGGGTACTTATAAACAATATCATCCCACGATAACTGGTACACAACCTAACGGCACTGTGGTTACTACTGATTACTTTGATTATGTGTATGCCTACGGTCTGGTTGTATCTGGACGTTACATGATAAGTTATGACAATAAGATTAATCCATATTTTGGGGTTGCTTTAGGAGCAGCCTATAACAAATACGCGCAGTTTTATAATGTATATGAGTTTCAGAAAAAAGCTTTGGGATTCCTGGCAAGGCCAGAAGCTGGTATGATCATTAGGTTTAGTCGACTTGTAAAAACTTGTGGGTTGGTAGGAGTTCATTATGACTACTCAACAACCAGCTCTAATGCAGCTCAATACTCGGATTTTTCCAATTACGGTTTTAACGTCGGGGTAATATTTTTAGATTGGTAGCATTAACCTGAAGCAAAGGAAGATAAGCCGCTAACTTTTGTTTTTCTTCTTCCAGAACATGGCGCAACTGTTATCTTTGCGCCCATGTCACAGCAAATACTAATTCTTGATTTCGGTTCGCAGTACACACAGCTTATAGCCCGC
>DATCRE010000728.1:0-5242 GCA_036569145.1 Cyclobacteriaceae bacterium | reverse complement strand
AAACTCACCGCGCAGTTTGTACACTTAGGTATCCAGCCACAATCCTCACAGTTGATCATAGGAGAATAACCTCTTCGATTCTGAAAGATGATAACCTGATCTTTTTCGTTTATAGTTTCTTCAATTTGCCGAAGTAGCATGTTGGAGAATTCACCCTTCACCGTTTTTTGTCTTCGCTCCAGCGTCATATCAGCCAGTGATACAGTTGGAAGCCTGGCATCACCAAAACGTTTTTCAAGTTTTACTAATCCATATTTGTTAGTTGATGCATGATAGTATGACTCAACAGAAGGAGTAGCCGAGCCCAATAAAACTTTAGCATGATGTAAGCGCGCCAACACCAATGCCGTGTCGCGTGCATGATAGCGAGGTGCTGGCTCCTGTTGTTTGTAAGACGAATCATGCTCTTCATCAACAATAATAAGTCCGAGACTATCAAACGGAAGAAAAATAGATGATCTTACACCTACAACAAATTTTAAGTTGCCATTCAAAACACCATTCCAGACTTCTACACGCTCGTTGTCTGAAAAGCGAGAATGATACACGCCCATCGTGTCGCCAAAAACTTTTTTAAGACGTTGTACGATTTGAGTAGTCAAAGCAATTTCAGGAAGAAGATAAAGAACCTGTGCATCGCTCTCCATGGCCTTCCTGATGAGGTTGATGTAGATTTCCGTTTTGCCACTTCCGGTTATACCATGTAAAAGTGTAATGCCATGGTCGTCGAAGCTTTTAAATATTTCTGCCTGTGCACGTTCTTGTTCTTCACTCAGCAAAAACGGAATGGCTTCGCCTTTGTCTGTTAATTCAAAGCGGGGAACAAGAGCTTCAAACTCTTCGAATATATTATTTTTGATTAAGGTTCTTAGCGATGACTCTGAGCCTTCAAGGTCAAGAATTTTTTTCTTTGCAAGCCCGTGCTTGTTCACATCAACATCATGGAGAATAGGAACTTCCTGCAGATACTTCAATAAAACTTCTTCTTGCTTTGGCTTTTTGCTTAGAATCTCAAAAAGATTTTCCAACGCGGTTGAAGAAGTATACGCTGCACGAAGCCTGATTCTTTTTTCAGTTTTAGGTTTGTATTTCTCTTTTACTTCTTCAAATAAGATAATACTTTCTTTTCGAGTCAGCGATTTGAGAATAGAATAGATTTGTTTGACACCTAATAATTTTGAAACATCGGAGTAACGAAGTGATTCTTGTTGAAGTCGTTTTAAAAGTATCAGTTCTTTATCAGAGAAAGTCAGATCGCTTTCCTCGAGGTTAAAAGCAGGATTGAGCTGCACCATCGATTCGCTTGAGAGCTTTAGTCCGGATGGTATTGCAGCGGCCATCACTTCACCGAGTGTGCACATATAGTACTCGGCAATCCAGGTAAAGAGTTTTAGCTGCTGATCGCT
Organism: Cyclobacteriaceae bacterium; assembly: GCA_036569145.1. GTDB lineage: Bacteria > Bacteroidota > Bacteroidia > Cytophagales > Cyclobacteriaceae > DATCRE01. Next base: position 3,836 of record DATCRE010000728.1, on the reverse strand, counting down.
TACTATGGGAAATTCATCAAGCAGTTCCAGCAAGAGCTTGGCTTCATACTCTGCGGGTGGATTTGTATGAATGTTGATGATGATGCCCGTCAGCACTTTACGATCACCAAATTGAACAATAGCGCGCTGGCCGGTTTTTATAGAATCATTAAAACTGAAAGGTACTCGGTAAGTAAAAAGTTTTGGTATAGGTACAGGAAGCAGAAGCTCAGCAAAGAGCGTTATACGCGATTGGTCGTCCTCAAAAATTTCCACTTCAAGTTTATAATAATTGATTTACCGGCTTTGGTGATTCTTCTTTAATCGTGCCTTACCTTCTTCAAGAACTTTGTTGAAGGTATCCGCATTTTTGAAACGATTAAACTTGTAACCATTTTTCAACAGCATAATTAATTCAATCACTTCATCATCGCTTAAATCTTTTATGTCTGTATAGATCAGGTTTCCATATAACTCAGGATTTAGTGAGCGCTTTAAATCGGCAATTCGTTTGTTCATGGAGTAGTTGAAACATTTTTCGGATGAAGAATATTTTTCAATACCGAAACCGTACTCAATTTCCTGCAAGCGTCCATCCCACGGAATATCATAAAGCTCATCGTTTTCTTTTCGCTGGATATCATAAATCATATCGCAATAGCAATGCGGCTTGGAGTCAAAATGTGAATGGCGAAATATGAAGCGATAGAAATAGTTTAGAAAGATTTGCTCCGTCATGGACGCTTGTAAATGCCTGGGGTATAGCGTTGTGTAAACACGATAGAAGTTTTCAGGCAGGGGTTGAGCCTCCTGTTCCATTTCAACAGCAAACTTGGCCATTTGCTCATCCGTCACGTATAAAGTCCAGCGTGTGCTGATTAAATAATAACCCAATCCAATTTCAAAAGCCAATAGAAAAACTATGCTAATGGCGAAATGCTTTAAGAATCTTTTAATCTTCTTGGCCTTCGTTACTGCACCCTTCGGCAAAGGCGAACCACTCAAATCACTCTCTAAAGGCTTTTTTTCCATAATAAAACAAAGAAATCGTTACAATGACGGTTGTTTTTTGCGTTAAGATATTGCCAATATGGGGTTAATCAAAAAAGATTATTTAATCCTTTTTATCGATAGGACTGGTTTTTTTAAGGTGTTCGTAAATCCAATCCACTTCCGTTGAATTAATAGGGCCGTTGATGGGAATGTTAAAGGATGGAATTTCCCCTTCTTTATTTTTGAAAGTCCCAGCTGCAAACCCATCTATTATTAAAGCCATGCTACTATTGGGGAAGTTCTTAATGACTCCCTTCCAGGTGTTAAATCCATTTTTTGATAGCTTTAAGATTACCATTTTTTGATTGTGAATCGAATCAATAATGACCTGGCTTATGGATTCAAATTCTACGGCGCTGATGATTGGCCTTTGAGACACACAATATTTTTTTGTTTTGTTATTTACCGTTGGTCTTCGGTTAGGACAGTCTCTTGCGTCATCTAAAATTATATACAAACCGTTCAGCTCAACAGTCTGTGCTGTACATTCGGTAGATGACGCAATCCAGCATGTTGATAGTAGAGTGACTATCGCAATTAAATTTAAATGCATACACCAGGTATTATACGTTTAAATTAATTCTTTTTTTGTTCACGTCTATAGACAATGTTCAAAACTCAATGAGAAGATCAGTTTAATTGTGAGATAGCTTCTTCAATCGTATGGACAGGTGCTTTGCAGGTTTTATCAAAACAAACAAAAACGGTTGGTTTATTGCCTATGGCATACTTGTCTTTTAGTAATGGCAATGAGCTTTTTTTCTCCGTGCCCATGGTTAAAGCAAAAGGCTGAAAGCGTTTATGAAATTCTTTTTTCAGCATGCCAGCGTTGTCACCAACGAAAGCAACTTCTGCCATTCCCTTCTTGATTTCTGTAAAAGTAATGGCCCAGTTGGTTGTGTAATTTGGTTCGACTTTTATCAGGTGGCTAAGTGAGTCTACCATGGATGTAGATATTTTGATCCATTCTTCATTTTCTGTTAGCGTACCTAAATGAAAGAGCGCAGTCGCCATCACCGAATTTGAAGATGGAATAACATTATCAAAGATTTCTTTTTTACTGGCAATCAGCTTTTCAGAATCATTTGCCGTAAAGTGAAAGTATCCATCCTCCGAATCAAAGAAGTATTGAATGGTTTTTTCTGTCAGCATACTAGCAAGCTCAAGCCATTGCTCATCAAAAGTTACCTCGTATAATTTAACGTTGGCGAGTACTACATAAGCATAGTCGTCGAGGAAAGCTTTGATGGTTGAGGGTTTGTCTTTATACGATCTGAGTAATCTGTTTTCAATGAGAAGCTCTTTCTTTATGAAGTGCATATTTTTTAATGCTGCTTCCAGAAATTTTTCTTCGCCCAGTGCTTTGTAGCAATCTGTTAATCCGCAAATCATGAGCGCATTCCATGATGTAATAATTTTGTCATCTAATCCCGGACGAATTCTTTTGGCTCTGTTTTGTAATAATATTGTTTTTGCATTATTCAATATCGCATTCCATTCATCTTTTGTAAGTGAATTTGTTTTTAGAAAATCGTCTTCGTATTGAGTTCGATATAAGATGTTATGTCCATGTTCCCAATTACCTTGATCGGTACACGAATAATAGTTGATTAGAAGTTCTGCATCTTTACCGAGTAGCGATTTGAGATCAGCATTGTTCCAGATATAAAACTTTCCTTCTACACCTTCGCTGTCAGCATCCAGTGCCGAATAAAAGCCTCCTGAAGCATGCGTCATCTCTCGTTGCAACCATTCGAATGTTTCGTCGACAATGGTTTTGAATTCTTCATCTTTTGTTAATGCAAAAGCTTCGGCATATAAGCTTAACAGTTGAGCATTGTCATAAAGCATTTTTTCAAAGTGTGGAGCAAACCATTCGCCATCCACAGAATAACGTGCAAAGCCACCACCAACCTGGTCGTAGATGCCGCCCATGGCAACTTTTCTAAGTGTTAATAGAACCTGATTTAGTGCGGCTTGATTTTTTGTTATGTGATGATAACGCAACAGCCAGAGCCAGATGGAAGGCATAACAAACTTTGGAGCTTTATCTAAGCCACCCCATGTTCTGTCGAACCGGCCTTCAAGTTTTTTATAGATATTTTCCAGTGATTGTTTCAAGTCTTCATCAGCAGCTTTTTGTTTGAAGCGCTGAATGTCGCTTTGCGATAAATGATGTGCTAAGCTTTCTGATGATTCTTCAACTTCACTTCTTCTTGATGTGTAAGCCTGGTGAATGCTTTTCAGAACTTGCACCCAGTTTGGTGGAGGAAAATAAGTACCTCCATAAAAAGGACGTTGATCTGGTGTGAGGAAAACATTCAACGGCCATCCTCCATTAATGCCCATGGCTTGTACAGCGTCCATGTAGATCTGATCAACATCGGGTCTTTCTTCACGATCTACTTTGATGCACACGAAATATTCATTCATTACCTGAGCAATGGTTTCTTTTTCAAAACACTCCCGTTCCATTACATGACACCAGTGACAAGATGAATATCCAATACTGACGAGGATAGGTTTATCTTCTTGCTTCGCTTTAGTGAGTGCTTCTGTTCCCCACTCAAACCAGTCTACAGGGTTATAGGCATGCTGTAGTAAATACGGACTGGTTGAATGAATTAAGCGATTAGCTTTTGAATTGGTTTTCATATCAGGAAGAATAAATTAACAACCACATGCGAATTGAAATAATTCAAGCAAGATATTATGTTAGACGTTAATAGAGAAAACTTAATTGAGATGCTCTCAATGTCAGTAGAACTTAGAATTTTTTTAGATCGGACCTTGTGTCAAAAAAA
>DATCRE010000727.1:0-3715 GCA_036569145.1 Cyclobacteriaceae bacterium | reverse complement strand
TTGTTCAACCACTTACGGCTTTCACCATCCATGCCCATTTTTTTTGTGAAGCAGGCAAGGTAATAGTAAACCATAGGGTATACGTTGCGATTCTCATCGAGAGAAAGCGTTAACAATTCTGTTGCTTCCTGGTACATGCCCGCATGTGCATAATCAAAAGCGTATTCAATAAAGTTTTGTTCGTAACCGCGTATAAGCTTTTCAAGAACATCAAGTTTTTTGCTGGCCGTAGTTGGAGAGAGTTCACGTTCCAAAAGGAAAGTTTCGAATAAACATCCGAAGTTAAATCGATCTAATTGCAGGGATGATTCGTTCCATGTACTCGCTTCTTTTTCACGATGCAATTTTCGCAAGAGCGACGTTTTCAGGTGACGCGCCGTATGACTATTGTAATTTCGCGACAGCGATTTTTCTACCAGCGATAGGGCTTCTTCGTAATCTTGTCTTCTCGCCGCAATACGCGAAAGATTGAGATAAGCACTGTCTTGCTGTGCCGCGTTCCAGGCAGATTTGTAAAGGGTTTCAAATGCTTCTTCAAATCTCTCGAGATGCATCAAACAAATTCCAAGATTGAAAAATGGTTCTCCATCATATGGATTTGGATTACGTTGCGTAAGCGTAGCGATTGCTTTCTTAAAAAAGGGTTCAGCTATTTTAAATTGACCACGCTTCAGGTACCAAAGCCCCATTGCATTGTTGCATCGTACATCACCAGGATCTCTTTGAAGTGCTTCCTGATAATAGTCCGTTGCCTTATATGTTGCATGTCTATATTGTTCGATGTGAAGACCAGTAAGAAATAGTTGTTCATTGTTGTCAATCTCTTTAGGATCTTTTGCCGGGTTTGCAGCATTTGGAATTGGTTTTTCTGTCGGCAAGTCGGGCTTGTATTCAACCAGAATTTTTCCTTCAGAGTTTGTAAGCGTGAAATGAATTTTCTCCGCACTTATCTTTTTATCCAGTGGTATTGTAGCAGTAAAAGGCTGGTCAGGAGAAATGCTTGTAACGCTGCTGAAGATTTCTTTTCCGTCATAAATAATAGTCGCTCTTGCATCTGGATAAAGAGAAGTTGTGTACAGCTTCAGTATTACTTGCTTTTCCTCCAATTCCAGATTAACCATTGCTTCTTTCGTTGCATTCTTTACCATACCAAGCTCGCTGTAAGGCATGAAGTATTGCGTGAATGTTCTCTCTTCAAATGGTTGTATCCATGAGAAGTCAGGTTGATTATCTGTGAATACACCCGTCATTAATTCAATGTATGGACCATCTTCATCCGTAAGATTACGATCCCATGCATAACCAAATTCGCCATTTCCCCAGGTCCATTGTTTTTTTCCGGGAGATACATGATGATTGGCAACGTGCAGAAGTCCGCCTCGCGTGTCATGTTCATATCCTCCCATAAAATCATACTTTGATTTCACTGCCATATAAGAAGTGGGCACCGGAATATTCTTGTATCGTGAAATGTCTACACCTGCAGAATAGTCAACTTTATAATACGTTCCTTTCGCGATAGGAAATTCAGATACATCGCGCTTGCCGTGATCAAACACGGCGTGAACATCCGGAGGAAATACGGACTGATAATCATCATTGACTTTTACGGCCGGATTTGCCCACCATAAAAATGTTTGAGGGAAGGGCGTGCGATTATATAGTTTAACGTTAATTTCGAGATAAGCTTTTCCAGGATAGAGACGAAAGCCTGCCATGCCTTTTGTTCTAAACATTCTTTCAACTTCACTTACCCACACTGTTTTGCTACCGTCCTCGTGTTCTTCCATTGTGTAGTCAACCGGATCGAAAGTACTTGGTCTGTGATGTTGTGGCCAGTTGAATTCAATTCCGCCAGAAATCCACGGGCCCGTGAGACCAACAAGCGCGGGCTTGATCACCTGGTTATAATAGATAAAATGTCGTTGCTTGATTTTATCAAAGGCCATCTGCACTCTGCCTCCAAGTTCAGGAAGTATCATGATCTTGAGAAATTCGTTCTCAAGAAACAGAGCGTTATAAGTTTTGTCTTCTTTATGATCAAGAATTTTTTCGATAACGGGATGAGGATATACTACTCCACTGCTTCCCTGGTAAACACGGTTCTCAAGGAAGATTGGATTTTTTTCTGGTTTTCCGGTTCCATACGTGGGAATAACAACTTTCTCTTCCCAAACAGACACAGCTTTGTTGCTTTTCATCTAAAACGATTGTTTTTTAGCAAAACTATGTGAAGGGATCACCATATTTAATGGATAAATCCTTGCTTTTTATGGACAATATTATTGTTGGAAATGCAGTCGATTCGAAAAAGAGAGGGCTTTGAAGGACAGCGCGCTATCGTGCTTCCGAAGAAGATTATTGAGCTGTGTGGCTTTACTGCACCCATCAATTCTATTTATATTACTGACATCGGATTCTATCCCAAAGCTGAATATCACTATCGTGAACGCAGCAGCGGAATATCTCAGAACATTCTTATCTATTGTGTTGAAGGAAAGGGTTGGCTCGAAGTTCCATCAGGACATTACGCAGTCGGCCCGAACGAATTTTTGATTATTCCTTCCGATATGCCGCACAAATATGGTGCTGATGAAAAAAATCCCTGGACAATATATTGGGCACACTTTAAAGGAATTCAATCATCATCTTTTGTGTCACTACTCTCTCGACAGTTCAAAGATTTTGTTTTGTACACGCCGTTTATGGAAGAGCGTCTGCGGAATTTCGAATCCATCTATGAGTCTTTAGAATCAGGTTATAGTCTCGACAATCTTACTTACTCAAGCATTTGTTTCTCATACTATCTCGCATCATTTTGCTTTGCTGATAAATTTGCGTCGGCTCATCATGTTTTAGAGAAAGATGCTGTTGACTTATCTATTGAATTTATGCGTAATAATCTCGACAGGCCTTTATCACTTGAAGAGATTGCATCATCAATTAATCTATCAGTCTCTCATTACTCAAGTATCTTCAGAAAGAAAACAGGATATTCGCCAGTTGTTTACTTCAATCATTTGAAGATTCAGCATGCTTGCCAGTACTTACAATTCACTACATTGAGAATCAATGAAATAGCATTGAAATTGGGTATTGAAGATCCATATTATTTCTCCCGAATGTTTACCAAGATTATGGGCGTATCGCCACTCGAATACCGGAACAAGAAGCACTAAGATCTCCCCGTTGGCAATTTCATTTGCCGTAGAATAATCCATCATTATAGTTTAATTCTCCATTCAAACGTTTGCGTTAAACGCTCACTTTTGTGATAACTCCTGATCGAAAAAAGAATGAAGAGAGAGAACTATATACTGTTGATAAGCATGATCGCTGCCTTTGGTGGTCTTTTATTTGGATTTGATATCGCCATATTTTCCGGAACGATACCTTTCATAAAACCTTATTATCAATTAACTGATGCGGAGCTTGGCTGGACGGGCAGTTCTTTATACATAGGGTGCATCGTTGGAACCTTTGTAACAGGATATATAACAGATCACTTTGGTCGCAAGCTGCCACTGCTCGTAGCTGCTGGTATCTTCATGATCTCCTCATTGCTGATGGGTTTTTCACAAAGCTATAGCATGCTTATTATTTGGCGCATCATAGCTGGAGTGGGAGTTGGAGCTGCCTCTATGCTTTCTCCATTGTACATCGCTGAAATAAGTCCTGCAGCTATTCGGGGAAAAATGGTTTCTATTAATCAGCT
>DATCRE010000726.1:0-17207 GCA_036569145.1 Cyclobacteriaceae bacterium | reverse complement strand
GCTTTTACTTTATGATACATCGCTGTGAAGTAATGCCCAAATTCATGCGTTGTGAGTATCAGTAAAAAGGGAATTGAGTATTGAAAGCCGACAACGAAGCTGTCCCAATGAAAACCATTCTTATCAAGCAAAGGTTTTGTTGAAACAAACTCAGCACCTGCAAATGTGGTTGTGAATACTGTGGCTAGAAATAAGAATACCTGCAGGAGAATTCTCCGTTGATCTTTATTCATGAAAATAATCCAGTATTAAATCAGGTGTAGTAACGTGTACAGTTTTAATACCAACGGCGGCAGCACCTTCAATGTTATACTTGTTATCATCCAGGAACAACGTCTCACTTGCATTCAACTTATTTTCATTCAGCACTGTATGGTAGATTTCTGCATCGGGCTTGCGCATGCGCATCATGTGCGAATAGTATGTCCGATGAAAAAAAGGATCGAGTGATTTAGTTTTAACATCTCTCGGAAGTATAACATTGTTAATGAAATCCAAATGAATTCCGTTGGTGTTACTTAACAGAAATACCTGGTAAGAATTCATTAAACGACTGAGAAGTTCTGTTTTAATTTGAGGTACGCCGCGTAACATCGCATTCCAGCACTGATCAATATCGGTATCTGTTGCCTTTACATGATACACATCTCTTACAAAAGCTCTGAATTCAGTATCCGAAATCAAACCTTTCTCATACGCTTCAAATTCAGAAGAAGTAATGAATTTATGTTTTACTTCTTCTAACGGAAGTGATGATAGTGTTGAGAAAGCTTGCAGCGTATGCGGAACAGACAGATCCAAAATAACACCTCCAAGATCAAATATCAGATTTTTGATTTCTCCGTTTTTCAAGGGAAGCGTTGTAAGGTTAAAAAAGTGGGCCCTGCTGGAATCGAACCAGCCACCACCTGATTATGAGTCAGGTGCTCTAACCGAATGAGCTAAGGGCCCGAAATGGGAGCGCAATTTTAGTAATTAAACCTCGAATACACAATTTGTATTTTCAGCTATTTTAAAATGATTTACAACTTTATGACCTCTTCAGCTCATCCTTGATCTAACTTGAACGCTAATACGATCTAATTATCTTAATAAATTGTTAAAAGGTCACTTAAATAATACCACGGCTCATTAATTGCGTTGAAAAAATGTTTGATTTTAAGAAATTAGCCACAAATTAAGATTATGCGTATTCGTCTCTTTCTATTTTGTTTGCTAGGTATAGGGCTAGCGGCCCATGCACAAACCGGCTATAAAATTCATTTTAAAATACAAGGTCTCCACGACACCACCGCCTACCTGGGTTACTACTATGGCGAAAGTACTTTTGTTCGCGACACTGCCAAGGTGGATAGCAAAGGCGAATTCACCTTCGACGGCAAGCAGCCCTTGCTTCAAGGCGTGTACATGCTTGTGCTCGATAAAACTAAAATCTTTGAACTGGTTGTCGGAGCCAATCAGAACTTCAGCATGGAAACCTCAACCGCCGACTATATTAAAGACATGAAGGTTAAAAACGATCCTGATAACAAGTTGTTTTTTGAAAACATGGTCTTCAATATGGAACGACATAAAGAGGCTGATCCTTATTTAAAAATTATAAAAGACAGCACACTAACTGAAGACAAAAAGAAAGATGCCCGCGCAGCCTTCTCCAAAATAAATGATAAAGTAACTTCCTACCAGGAGGATGTCATTACCAAATACCCAACTACCATCACCGCCAAACTTTTCAAAGCCAACAAGGCCGTTAAGATTCCTGACCCTCCAAAGAAAGCTAATGGAAGCATTGATTCTACCTTTCAGCTAAGATGGTACAGAGAACATTTCTTTGATTATTTCGATTTGTCGGACGATGCACTTCTGAGATTACCTCAGCCTTTATACAATCAAAAAGTTGATGAGTACCTTGATAAACTCTATGTTCCCCAGCGTGATACTATTGTAAAGGCCATTGACAAAATGGTGGCTAAGGCAAAACCAAATCAAGAAACGTTCAAGTATCTTCTCTGGCATTGCATGATAAAATACCAGACACCCGAGATCATGGGACTCGATGAAGTTTTTGTTGACCTCTATGACAAATACTTCGCTACCGGTGCCATGGACTTCTGGGTGAATGATAAAATGAAAAAAAATTTAAAGGATTATGCTGATCGCGTTCGGTTAAGTATGCTGGGTAAAACAGCTCCCGATCTGATTATGAAAGATGCCAATGATCAGTTAAAATCTCTTTATAATATCAAGAACAAATACACCATCGTGTTTTTCTTCTCTCCCGAATGTGGTCATTGCCGAAAGGAAACTCCAAAGCTGGTTGAGTTCTACACAAAAGACAAAGCCAAATATAACCTGGAAGTATTTGCTGTAAGCACCGATACTTCCATGGCAAAAATGAAGGAGTTTATCAAAGAGATGAAAATGCCCTGGGTTACTGTAAACTTCTATTACAGCGCCGTTGGCCACTATCAACAGCTTTATGACGCTCCAAGCACTCCGACTCTGTATGTTCTGGACGACAAGAAAAAAATTATTGGCAAGAAGGTTCCTATCGAAAAACTGGGCGATTTTTTAACCAATTACGAGAAGTTTCACAAGCCTAAAGTAGCCAGTAAGACATAAGATCTTAGTTCAAAGCACTATTTCGGCTTTTGTGAGACTCCAATAAATCGCCAAAAAAGGCGTTTTACAGTTCAGTTCACTTGTATTATATTTGCGGGCTTATGCGGAAACAAACTGTTATTGCACTTTATGTTTTAGTCCTTTTAGTGGGATTTTCATGCAGTAAATTCAGGAGAATTGAGAAAAACCCTGACTGGCATGTGAAGTACCAGGCTGGGCTGGATTATTTCGCAAAGAAGAAGTATTTGAAAGCTTCTACCCTGTTTGAGCAGATCTTACCCGTTGTCCGCGGTTTGCCCGAAGGTGAAAAAGTGCAGTTTAATCAGGCCTATTGCCAGTTTAATATGAGTTTCTTTCTGCTCGCATCAGAGCAGTTCAAAACATTTTTCGAAACGTATGGCCGTAGTTCTGTAGCAGAAGAAGCCCGCTACATGTATGCCTTATCATTATATAAAGCATCTCCTAACTTCAATCTTGATCAGTCCAGCAGTATAGATGCTATGGCTGCCATGCAGGAATTTCTGAATCGCTACCCTCATAGTAAATTCAAAGATCAGGCCATCGAGGTTATTGTTGCTGCCCAGGAAAAACTGGAGAATAAAGGTTTTGCCAACGCCAAGCTCTACTTCAGAATGCGTTACTACAAAGCCGCCATGGTTTCATTCAACAATTTCAGAAACAACTATCCGGACTCTAAATATGTTGAAGAGGCCTACTACTTAACTATCCTGGCTGGCTATAAACTGGCGCTGCAGAGCATTTACTCAAAGCAGAATGAACGCTACACCGAAGTAGTAGAAGTTTATAAAGAATTTTTGGAGAAATATCCACAAAGCACCTTTCTGGTAGATGCTGAAAAGCTCTACGCAGACAGCCTTACTAAATTAACAAAAACGAAAAAGAACAATAATTCATAATAACTATGGCAGTACAATCATCTATAATCACTCGCGATGTTGATAAAATCGCTGCACAAACCGGCAACCTATACCAATCGGTAGTGGTTATCTCTAAGCGCGCCAGACAAATTGCTGTTAACCTCAAAGAGGAGTTGAACAATAAACTTGCTGAATTTGCTACAACAGTAGATAATCTTGAAGAGGTATTTGAAAACAGAGAGCAAATAGAAATTTCTAAATTCTATGAGCGTATGCCGAAGCCAACAAATTCTGCAACAGAAGAATTTATTGAAGGCAAGCTGAACTACCGTTTCCGCAACGAGACAGAGGAAAAGCAAGACCTTTAACAAGATAAACCCATAAAAAGGCCTGTTATTATCTGGCCTTTTTATGGATACTTTGTCGTTAATATTGCAATTAGCACGCGCGTTACAGCTAACTTTATACCCGTATGCTGAATGGCAAAAAAATAATTCTGGGTGTTTGTGGCAGTATTGCCGCATACAAATCCGCTCTCCTTATCCGCCTTCTGGTTAAAGAAGGTGCTGATGTTAAAGTAATCATGACATCTTCGGCCTGTGATTTTATCACACCATTAACACTGGCCACACTATCCAAAAATCCGGTACTCAAAGATTTTGTCAAAGACCAATCAGGTCAATGGAATAACCATGTTGAATTAGGTCTATGGGCCGATGCTATGGTTGTTGCACCGGCTAGCGCTAACACATTGGCAAAGATGGCCAACGGCTTATGTGATAACTTACTGTTAGCAGTTTATCTGTCGGCTCGTTGTACTGTTCATGTTGCGCCAGCAATGGATCTGGATATGCTGCAACATCCTTCAACACAATCTAATCTTGGCAAGTTGAAGAGCTTCGGAAATCAGGTGATTGAACCTGGTTATGGTGAGTTAGCCAGCGGACTCGTTGGTTCAGGCAGAATGGCTGAACCCGAAGAAATTATTACGCACTTAAAAAATGCTTTCAGCTCCATCAAAAAATTGTCAGGCAAAAGAGTGCTCGTTACTGCCGGACCAACACATGAAGCCATTGATCCTGTTCGTTTTATCGGGAATAACTCCAGCGGAAAAATGGGATTTGCCATTGCCGAAGCGTTGGCAAATGAGGGAGCTTCCGTTAAGCTCGTCTCCGGTCCTACGCATTTATCAACAGCACATGCTGGAATTACCACAACCAAAGTAACATCAGCAGAAGAAATGTATAAAGCTTGCTTATCTGCTTTTAATGAAACTGATATTACAGTGCTCTCAGCAGCAGTAGCCGATTATCGTCCGGCGCAAGTAGCCTATCAGAAGATTAAAAAGAAAGATGAGAATTTAGTACTTGAACTTACGAAGACAACAGACATAGCCGCTTCATTAGGCAAATTAAAACACAATGGTCAACTCATTGTGGGTTTTGCTTTAGAGACTGAACAAGAGCAGGCCAACGCATTAAAAAAGTTGGAATCGAAAAATTTTGATCTTATCGTGCTCAATTCACTTAATGATAAAGATGCCGGCTTTGGACATGATACTAACAAAGTCACCATCATTAGTAAGAATCATGGCACAAAGGCGTTTGAATTGAAGGATAAAAAAGAAGTAGCCCATGATATTGTTTCTGCCATTATCGAGAATCTTCATGCGTAGTATTTTTGCCATCATACTATTTCTCACCTGCCTGTCAACATTAAGCCAGGCCCAGGAACTCAATTGCACAGTAGTTATCAACTCCACACAAGTACAGACAACCGATCGAAATGTTTTTAAAGACATGAAGACTGGTTTTGAACAATTCATGAATACGCGCAAGTGGACTCCTGACAATTACAAAAATTACGAAAAGATTAACTGTAGCATGCTCGTTACCATTACAAAGATGCCTGCCATTGGTTCTTTCTCCGCTTCAGTTCAAGTACGTTCGGCCAGACCTATCTATAACACTAACTACAGCAGCCAGCTTTTCAATTTTGCTGATCGCGATTGGGAGTTTGAGTACATAGAATCTCAACCCCTGGAATATAACGATAACACCTATACAACAAACTTAACATCCATGCTGGCATTTTATGCTTATGTGATCATTGGTTTGGATTACGATTCATTTAGCGAATTGGGTGGCACGCCTTATTTTCAAAAAGCACTGGCTGTTGTTAACAATGCACAATCATCAAACCGCCCGGGATGGCAATCGTTGGGAAGCAACAGAAATCGGTACTGGCTCCAGGAGAATCTGAATAACTCACAAATGGTAGACCTCAGAAAAGCTATCTATTCTTACCATAGGCTTGCCATGGACACATTCGATAAAAATCCTGATCAGGGACGGGAAATCATTTTGAAAGGATTAAAGGATATTAAAAAAGTGAGGGATATAAATCCAAGCTCCATTCTTGTGATCAGTTTTTTTGATGCCAAAGGAAAAGAGATCACTAATCTTTTTTCGGATGGTGACCTTCAAATAAGAAAACAAGCCTATGATATTGTGGTGGCTATTGATCCTTCCAACCGGATGTATGACAAGATGATTCAGAACTGATATTTTTATCTGAAATCAATACTTCTTTTTTATCTTTAATCGTGGGCACTAAACAAATCAGATTAAGCGATCCGAATCAAATTAAAATCCGGATAAAGGAGTTTCTCGGCAAAAAAATTAATATTGTATTGTATGATGGCAATGTCTTTCCTGGTGAGCTGAGTAAGCTTTCTGAGAATGAAATTACAATCACCAATATGAGGTTAAAAAAAATGTCTGTTGAACTGAATAAAATCAGTGAACTTTATTTCGATGAACTAGTCTGATGCTTAAACATCTTACCATAAAAAATTACGCCTTGATCAAGCACCTGGAGCTTGAACCTTCTGCACATCTTAATGCCGTAACAGGAGAAACAGGTGCAGGAAAATCCATTATGCTTGGTGCTATGGGACTGCTCATGGGCAATCGTGCCGACTCAAAGGCTTTGTGGGATGAGAGTGAAAAATGCGTAACGGAAGGGGTTTTTAGTATTGCTGAATACAAACTCAAATCAATCTTTAAAGCAGAAGACCTGGATTATGATGACATGACCGTGTTACGTCGTGAAATAAGTCCGGGGGGGAAATCAAGAGCTTTTATTAATGATACGCCAGTCACACTCGACGTAATGAAAAAGATTGGTAGTCTGCTCATGGATATTCACTCGCAACATGAAACTCTGCAACTCGGCAACCAAACTTTCCAATTAAAACTAATTGATACATACGCAGGCAATCAAAAATTACAGGATGAATATGCTGAATGCTGGACTGTATTTTTAAAAAGCAAAAGAGAATTTGAAAACCTTACGCGTGATGCTGAAACCTTACGACAGGAAGCAGATTACATTCGCTTTCAGTTGGATGAATTAGTGAAGGCAGGACTTGATGAAATAAACCAGGAAGCTCTGGAGTCAGAGTTAAAAATATCAGAGCATGCAGAGGAAATCAAAAACAGATTTAACCAGGTATTGGATCTGGTGAGTCGATCTGAATTTGCTGGCCGTAACGCAATAGCTGAAGCCAGAGGTCATCTTCAAAACATCAGTGTTTATTCGCAGGCTTACGAAACGTTACATCAGCGCATGGAAAGTTTGCTTATTGAAATGGATGACATTCTCAATGAAGTAGAACGCGAAGAAAACAATATTGAATTCGATCCGGAGCGTACTGAATTAGTGAAAGAAAAACTCAGCATGGTTTATCGCCTGCTAAAAAAACATAAAGCTGCTGATTTAACTGAATTGCTTACTCTCCAGGAAGATCTTCAGCGCAAAGCTGATATAACGTCTAACCTTGATGAAGCGCTTGCAAAGGCTGAACGCGCTTATCAAAGCGCTGCTACGCAAGTTCAAAAAGCCGGCACAAGATTAAGTGACTCCAGAAAAAAAGTATTTGCTCCTATTTGCCAACAGATTACAAAACTTCTGCGCGAACTGGGCATACCCGAAGCTAACCTGAGCATTGAACAACAAGTGGCAGAAGCAACCTTCAGCGGTATTGATGAAATTGAAATTCTGTTCAGTGCTAACAAAGGCATTGCACCAAAGCCTCTTACACAAGTTGCTTCCGGTGGTGAATTTTCACGACTGATGTTCTGTGTAAAATATGTTATGGCCGAAAAAACTTCTATGCCTACACTCGTACTGGATGAAATTGATAATGGAATCTCTGGTGAGATAGCGATCAAGCTTGGTAGCATGATGAAAGAAATGGCCGCCAAACATCAGCTCATTACTATTACACATCTACCCCAGATAGCAGCCAAAGGTGATAACCATTTTTATGTGTTCAAAAATAACTCTGATCACAAAACAGTTAGTGCTATCAAAACATTGAATCGTGATGAGCGCATAGAAGAAATTGCAAAAATGATTGGAGGCGAAAAGCCATCAAAGATTGCATTGGAGAATGCACGAGAGTTACTTGTAAAATAAGCCATTTTAAATCCTTACTAAACATAAAAATCCTTACCACTATTAACTAAGCTCCTTACTACATTTTAAATTTCAAAGTTGACACATGAAAAAACTGACCACCATCTGTTTTTTACTTGGTGCACTAACAGGTACTGCCTATTCGCAGGGTACACTGCATCAAAAAGCTTATTGGATTCGCTACTTCAATCAGATTTATTTCAATGAGAAGTTAAGCTGGATAAATGAAGTTGATAACCGAAGGTTTATAAATCCGGATGTACAGAATCAATTCATTGCCCATACACATCTTCACTACCTGGTAAAAAACTTTGAGCCTGCTGTAGGCTGTACTTTTTCATGGATTTATGCCCAAATACCTGAAGATGGATATAAAGTGGCTGTGCCAGAGATCCGTCCGTTTCAGGAGTTGACATATCATGTTCCAATCACTAAAAAATTAAAATTCCAGGAGCGCGTTCGCGTGGATGAACGCTACATACGCAAAACCGATAAAGCTAAAACAGAATTGGAAGATGGTTATAATTTCAATTTCAGATTTCGCTTCAGATCGCAGTTAAGCTATAAACTCAACGACAACTATATTTTTAAAGTAAATGATGAAGTGATGTATAACGATCGTGGAACTACATTCGATCAAAACAGAATTTATGCTGCTACAGAATTTGTGTTGAGCAAAAAAATATCAGTTGAGGTTGGATACTTACACATTGTTCAGAAAAGAGCCAACTATAAAGGATATTACTCACGTGATATTGGAAGGCTAACGTTATATCATAAGATCTTTTTGAAGAAGAAAGAGTAGCGGCCTCATCCCAAACCTTCTCCGCGGGAGAAGGGCTTAAGTCCCTCTCCCGCGGAGAGGGATTTAGGGTGAAGCTCTAGTTTGTTGATGCTTCCTCCTGCTTTTGCTTCTTTTTCTTTTTAAGTTCAGCTCTAACTTCTTCCTTTACTCGTTTTCCACGTGTGCCTTTAAAACGCTCCCATAACGTTTGTCGTTCCGTTATGGAAATGAAATCCTTAACAAAAGCCGATTGTGCATTTACAACGGGTAGCTTAATATTTCCAATATCCAACGTTCCGAAAATAATTGGAATGGGTTTAACATCTGGGCAATATTCCTTTACAAATCCTCTTAACAAACCTGCCTGATAAGGATCGGTAGCAAGTGCAATTTTTTTAAATCCCATATCCTTAGCCATCTTCCAGGAGTAGTAAACATTTTCTGTGCTGTGTTCTGCTTTCGTTTCTGAGAATGAATGATCAGGTGGTATACCTAACGAATCAGCCATAATCTTCATGATGACACCTTCTACGTAAGGACTATAAACTGACGAGCCTGAAAAAATAATATTCTTCGCGAAACCACTATCGTATAAATGCTTGGCCCAAAACACACGCATCTTCATAACATCATTTGTTTCACCTTCTACATAAGGAATGCCAGGAACAATGATAACATCAAATGGCTTATTCTTTTTCGCCGAGGCATACGACGTTCGGGCAAAATGAGTAAACGAACAATGCGTAAGAACTAAAGCAACCAATAGTATTGCATGAATGTATAAAATGACTTTCAGGATGCTTTTAGCGATTCGCTTCATAAGTAAGAAATAATATTATAAACAGGTTAACATCTTATTTTGTTACAGGCCTGCGCAGTTTCCAGTACGGATCATATTCTATTTCGCCAGAATCCACTAAATCACGGATAATGTCAATGAACAATTCATGATCCGGCGGCGATATCCTGTCTTCCAGTTCTTCTATCAGCATAGCTTGCTTTGAAATGTTGGTTAAAATCTCCTGCCTCATTTCCTGAACTGTCGAAACATTTTCACTCTTTCGTCGCTCAATACAAACATCACAAATTCCACAAGACTGATGTGTTACCTCACCGAAGTAATCTTGCATAAGCTGCATACGGCAATGATCCTTTGAAGAAACCAACTGAATCATGGCATTCATTTTTTGCAATGAAAGTTCTCTTCGTTCAGTGAGCCTATTTTTATTAACAGGCAAACTTGCAGCATCCTGTCGGGCCATGATAAAATTTATCTGCGGCTTGTCTTTGACAGGTTGATATAAAATAACATTTAATTCGTGAAGTTGTGTCAGTAATGTTTTTGTATCCTTTACTGAAAGCTGAAGAGCCTTGCCCAGGTAAGCTTCTGAAATTTTTATGAAACCCGAGAACAGTTCACCACCGTATAATCGTAACATCATTTTTATAAGCGGATCGAACCTGGCATTGGCAACCTGGAACGCATACAACGCAAGATTGTCCATCACGATATGAACAACGGACGGGCTATAGAAACTTTCATTAAACTGAATGAGTCCCTCCTCTTCCAATTTTTTCAGTGCGTTGTAAACTTCTGTAGCATGAAAATCAAACTGATCACAGAACGTGGGCAAATCAAAATCAAAACTTTCGCCTTCTGCACTGCCCAGCGCCAATTGATAATAATTTGAAAGAGCCTGATAGATTTTCTTGAGAAAATCCAACGAAGGTTGCGACTGCTCAACTTTTGATTTTAAACTTATAATATCGCCATCATGGTATAATATCAAGGCAAAAGATCGTTGCCCGTCACGACCAGCGCGACCTGCCTCCTGGTAATATGATTCAATATTTTCTGTAATATCCAGGTGAATGACCATTCTCACATCGGGCTTGTCAATGCCCATACCAAAGGCGTTGGTTGCCACCATCACACGAGATTTATTCTGAATCCAATCCTCTTGCCGCTTAACACGATCATCAAAACTAAGACCTGCATGATAGAATGTTGAACTGATAGATCGCGCTGCAAGCCAGGCTGAAAGTGTCTCTGTAGCTTTTCTGGAGCGAACATAAATTATAGCTGAGCCTTTAACCTTTAATAAAGCATCGAGCAATCGCTTTTCTTTGCTTTCAGATTTGCGAACTACAAATGAGAGATTCTCACGCACGAAAGATTTCTGAAATACCTGATATCCTGATCTGAATTTTAATTGTGCTATTATATCCTCCTTCACTTTTACCGTTGCTGTAGCGGTAAGTGCGATAACGGGAACTGAAGGCATTACTTCACGAAGCATTGCAATTTTAAGATACGATGGACGAAAGTCATAACCCCATTGCGAGATACAATGAGCTTCATCCACAACGATCAGAGAAACTTTCATTTGCTTAACGCGTACCTGAAAAATTTCTGTTTGAATTCGTTCAGGAGAAACATAAAGAAATTTAACAGCGCCGTAAATACAGTTATCCAACAGTATGTCTATTTGCTGCCTGCTCATGCCTGAGTGAATAGCAACTGCTTCAATTCCTCTTTTGTTGAGTTGCTCTACCTGATCTTTCATCAGAGCAATGAGTGGCGTTACAACGACACAGATCCCCGGAAGAATTAATGCCGGCACCTGAAAACAAACAGACTTGCCTCCTCCTGTTGGTAAGAGGGCCAATGTATCATTACCTTTTAAAACGGATTGAATGATATCTTCCTGCAGCGGCCTGAACTGACTGTGCTTCCAATATTGCTGAAGTATAGCTAAGGGCGTTTCCACAACTATGCAATATACGGATCATTTGTTTATAGTCATCAGTTAATGGTCCATAGTCTATCGTCTATGGACGGTAGACTATGGACTAGTAAATTACCATGATAATTTTTCTTTATTGAGGAACGCGGAAATACCTTTTTTACAATCTTCTGAACCACGAGCGGTGGCATTCATTTCGGCGGCATACTTGAGAGAATCTTCTAAAGAAAGAGAATGAACATTGGTGATCATCTCTTTGGTTAGCTTCATGGAGTTATATGAATTTCCATTGACAAGATTGTGGGTAAACTTGCGTACTTCGTCATCAATAATAGTTTGAGGATAAATGCCACTCACAATACCTATGCCTTGTGCATCTTCGGCTAATATCAAATTGCCGCTGAGCAACAGGTGACGTGTACGCAACTCTCCCACCTTACGCAACAGAAATACTAATACAATAGCAGGAATGAATCCTATTTTAACTTCTGTATAACCAAACTTGGCTTCGGGTACGGCAAATATAAAATCACATACTGTTACAAGACCACATCCACCCGCAAGCGCATGGCCTTGCACCTGCGCTATGACAACTTTCTTGCATAAATAAATTTGAAGGAAAAGATCTTTTAAACTTGTAGAGTCTTTCAGATTTTCTTCATACGAAAAGTTTTGAAGTTTCTGTAAATATTCAAGATCAGCGCCCGCACAAAATGTATCGCCATTTGCTTTTAGAACAACAACTTTTACAGCATCATCATTTTCAGCAAGCGTGAAAGCTTCCTTTAAATCAGCAACCAATTCACTGCTTAATGCATTTCGTTTGTCGGGTCGGTCCAGGGTTATGTAACCAACTCTATTTTCAACGGCATATTGAACGTATTTCATGTCATTAAGTAATTAGTCATTAGCTCTTTGTCATTGGGAATTAAGTCATTAGTCCATGGTCGATAGTCAATGGTAGCAATCGGTTTACAAATGACTAACGACCAATAACTAATTACTATCGACTAATGTCAATATTTATATCAACTCCTCATACGCCCCTTCGTGAAGTACTGAATAAACATCCAGTTTATTCGAACGACCTCGCTTCAACAAATCATCAGCAACGTGATAAGAGTTACTGCTATCGATAATCAGTGTCTTAAACTTCAACTGCTTCTGGATTATTATCAAATCGTGAACAGCATTATTACTGATGATGCAATAATCTACCGAAGGTAAATTTAACGGAACCTTAAATGCCGAATTAGTTATTTGGAGAAAATATTTATCTCTCCAACGGATAACCCTGGCTCCGGCAATCGTTTTCGTATGAGGAATGGCATCTGTTAAATAGTTGATGCCATATGTTACACGATTCGGTGTGATGGAGTAAGCAATCTTCCTGGCATCATTATTTAAAACTGAATCAAACAGAAAATAGGCCTTGCCTTTATCAAACAGGTCAATAGCTGTGTGATGCGGTATGTTATAGATCGTAATTTTTTGTTTAGTGAAAAAGTCAAAATATTGTGTCCATTGAATCACAGCAAAAACAACTATAAAAAGAGAACAGATAACTGCATAATGAAAACGACGAAATCTAAACATCAACGCTGCAAATACTAAAACTCCCATGAGCAACCAATACTGCAAGGATGTTATCGCAATATTATTCACCGTACTCCAGGGCAAATTATTTACAGTACCGATAAACGAGTTCATACCTTTAATGATGAATTCAAGCAACAATCCTATGCCATGCGCTAAGGGGTCAATAAACTGGATGGCCAGCAATATCAAACCACCAATCAGTACTATGGAAGATGCCGGTATAACAAGCAAATTAGCAAACAGAAAATATATCGGAAATTGATGGAAGTAGAGTAAGCTTACAGGAAAGGTGACAAGCTGTGCGGCTATTGATACAGAAGAAACTTCCCATATTTTATCAAGCCATATCCATCGAGGTTCCCACAACTGATACATCCTTGGTTGAAAATAAACTATGCCAAGTAACGCAAGATACGATAACTGAAAACCAACGGACATGATCATGAAGGGATCATATATCAGAAGAATACCAGCGGATATGGATAATGTGTTGTAAATATTTGTATGCCTGTCGATAGGTCTTGATAATGCTATAATGGTGAACATTGTTACTGATCGCAATACGGAAGGTGAAAGACCTGTAATAAAAGCATAGGCCCACAACACCATGATGCTTACAATGGCCAATATCCATTTGCCAGCTTTTTTATTCTCCAGTGGTTTAAACAAAAAAAGTAAAATCATATAGACAATACCTACATGAAGGCCGCTCACAGATAATACATGCAGCACTCCTGTAGAGGCATAAGCGTTTAGCATGTTCCAGTCCAGCTCATCGGTAATGCCAAGAATCAATGCTGATGCGATGGCATGTTCTTGCTCACCCTTCAAATTCTTGCGTAGTACATTATCACCCCACGCGCGTGCGGCATACGCCCACTCAAACAACAAAGATCCTGACTTATGTTTTATAAACCTGACGTCTGCGACGTTAACCAGCTTTTGATGATAGATGTTTTTGAATGCTAAAAATTTTCTATAATCAAATTCACCAGGATTTGTTGGGGAGCGTACCGCCTGAGGATTACCTTTTACAAGCAATACATCACCATATTGAAATGTGTTATCACGTTGTAAAAAAAGTAATTGAATCTTTCCTTCTGCTTTGCGCCATTTTCCATTGACTTGTGCAGCTTCAATTTCTCCTTCAGCTTTTGATGTCTTCTCTCCTTGTGCTGGTTGGTTGCTAAGCTGTACTGTAAATGCTTCAAGCTCATTGTGAAGTTGTATTATATGATTTGGTTCCTTTGATTGATTGTGATTAACAGCGCGAATATATCCCAGGGCAAATACCGTTACCAACGCTATGCCTCCACGAATCAGTTCGGATGAAGCTGGAAAGAATATGGCAAGAGATAAAAACAGCAATAAGAAAAATGCTCCAGACCACAGGGCTAGGTTATACGAGATTAAATCTGGCTGATAAATTCCTGATAAAATACCAGCAAGTAAAAACAAAATAATCCGAACAAAGGGAAACGGAATCCAACGCATCTGCCATGAAAAATCTGAAACGAAAAATATCAAAGCCTCAGAACATAACAGAAACAATGTCTTGCCTAAAAATCCGGTTTATTTAACATTTTCACCTAAACTTATGAACAATACGTGCCGATCATGCCGCCATCTATCGCTAACTTCGGCCTCGTTTTTTCAACCAAACCATAAGTACTAAACATGAACCCAACCAAAATCCTACTGGCAATGCTTCTCGCAGCTTGCCTCATTACAGGATGCAACTCACCCAAAACAAGCGACTCTGCCACGTCCTCTCTCTCCTCTAAAGAAAGACGACAAGCTGAGCGCGGAAAAGATGAAGCCATCGAAAAGAAAATTGATGACCTGCTCTCTCAAATGACACTTGAAGAAAAGATTGGTCAGATGACGCAGATCAACAACTCTGTCATTGTTACAAACTCTCAGTGGGGAGCTGGCACTGATCTTAAAATTGAAATTAAAGTTGATACTGGTAAGCTTGGCACTATACTACGCAAATATCATGTTGGTTCTTTTCTGAATGGTATTGCTGTGCCACCTCAAACCTGGTATACGTTCTACAAAGAACTGCAAGAACACAACCTTAAAGTATCGCGTTTAAAAATTCCGGTGATCTATGGTGTTGACCACATGCATGGCCCTAACTATGTAGAGGGTGGAACTATATTTCCGCATGCTATCAACACGGCTGCAACATACAACAACCAGTTTCCTGCAGACATGGCTCACGTTACCGCTATAGAAACTGCAGATCTTGGTCATCAATGGTTGTTTGCGCCTGTGCTTGATCTGAGTCGTACGCCGTTGTGGGGTCGTTTCTATGAAACACTTGGTGAATCACCTTATGTTGCTTCAACGATGGCAAGCATCTATGTTAAAACAGTTCAGAATGATCCTGATATTGCTCCATATAAAATTGCAGCAACAGCCAAACATTTCCTGGGTTATTCAGATCCTAAAAACGGTTGGGATCGTGGAGCTGCAGATTTCTCCGATCAGACTTTGTATGAATTTTATGTTCCTTCTTTTAAAGCTGCTATTGATGCCGGTATAAAAACCATTATGATCAACAGTGGTGATGTGAATGGTGAAGCTGTTCACGCTTCAAGTCGCATCCTTACAAAATTGCTTCGTGATGAACTGAAATTTAAAGGTGTTGCCGTTACTGACTGGGAAGATATCATCAGACTCTACAGAAATCATCGCGTGGCAGAGAATGAAAAAGATGCCACCTATAAAGCTATCATGGCAGGTGTTGATATGGCGATGACGCCTTACACCACGGATTTTTGTGAATACCTGAAACAATTAGTGAATGAAGGAAAAATAGATATGGACAGAATTGATCTTTCTGTTGCACGCATTCTCCGCCTGAAACTTGATCTGGGACTTTTCGAAAATCCATTGCCACGTAACGACCGATTTGATCGCATAGGATCAAAAGAAAACAGAGCTAAGGCACTCGAAGCTGCACGCGAGTCTATTGTATTGATGCGAAATGAGAAAAATGCGTTGCCGTTGATTCCTGAGAAAACTAAAAAAATTGTAGTGGTTGGACCTGTTGCTAATCTTAAAGCACCGCTTGGTGGTGGTTGGACGTTGCGCTGGATGACAAGTGATGAAAGCATTTATCCAAAAGATATGCTCACACTTTATACCGCACTCCAACAAGAGTTTACAGCACCTAAGGTTATGTTGGCTTCAGGCACAAGTGATATTAAATCAAAAGCTGCCGGTGCCGATGCTATTGTTGTTGCTGTTGGTGAAGCTCCGTATGCCGAAGGCTTTGGAAGCATTCTTGATATAAGCTTACCTGACGATCAGGTTGAACTAGTGCAAGCAGCTCAAGCCACGGGAAAACCTGTAATCTTAGTGATGATCAGTGGAAGACCTCGTGTTATCACAAAAATATACAATGGATGTGATGCTGTTTTATTTGCCGGATTGCCAGGCTTTGAAGGTGCACAGGCTATTGCAGAAATTGTAAGTGGTAAGGTAAATCCAAGCGCCAAGATGAGCTTCAATTTTCCTTATGCTGTTAATCGTTTAGTACCGCACAATCATAAGTCAAGTGAAATTTTGTTAGCTCATGAAATCCCTAACCCTATTGCGTTGGTGCCATTCGGTACGGGCTTAAGCTATACAACATTTGAGTATTCAAACCTTACACTTAGCGACTCTGTGCTGACTAGCGCCACATCAGAAATTACAGCAACCGTAACGGTAAAAAATACGGGTACACGTGAAGGTAAAGAAGCAGTGCTTTGGTTTTTATTTGATGAAGTAGGCAGCATAACACGTCCGGTAAGAGATCTTAAATTTTATGATAAGAAAGCCATCAAGCCTGGTGAGTCTGCTACGTTTACATTTGTTATTAAGCCTGAAGAAAGTCTGTCTTTCCCCAATAGCAAAAATGAACGCTTGCTTGAAGATGGTCACTTTACGCTTAGTGTTGGTAATTTAAAAACCAGGTTTAAACTGGATAGAAGTAAATCGAATTAGTATTGCAATAGAAACAAAAATGCCTCTGAAAATCCAGAGGCATTTTTATTATTCCTGATTTCTGTTTCCACAAAATCAGATTTATGCTTTTGTCTG
>DATCRE010000725.1:0-7128 GCA_036569145.1 Cyclobacteriaceae bacterium | reverse complement strand
GCATCAGTTAAATTTTCAACGTTTAGCACTACACTGCCAAAACCAAATTTGCGTTCAATCATAGCGGCTACAAACCAAAAGTTAGCTACACGTCTGCTGGCGTAGACGGCTTGTCCACTGTAATAATATTGACTGCCATACGCAAACTGGTTGGCTGTATAACTGGCTTCAATACCTGTGCGCCATTTTCCCTCAACAGAGTAAGCCAGCGTAGTGGAGAATTTATCTTTAGGGTTGAATGGCATAGAAATATTCTCTCCCGGATAATGTTGCAAAGCTTCTGTGTGATTATATCCTAAGTACAATTCAAAATCTTTGTACGTCATCTGCACATACGTATCTGAACCAACACTGCTGATGGTGTAGTTTTGTGTTTGTAACGTAGCCTGATGATTTGTTGTATCTGTAATTACCTTCATCGGATTTTTTATGTCAGCATAATAAAATGCCTGGTTGAGCGATACTTCCAGCTCATCAAAAAGCATTGTATTGAAATTTATATCAGCATTAACACCTGTTGAGTATTCAGACTTGGTAGTCGAACCATTATTGATCAGGTAAGGTGTAGGATCTGATAGTGCCAGAATATTAGGAGCCTTATATCCTTCGCCGGAAGCCAATCGTAGTGATAAGCGATCGGACGCTTTGTAGAACAATGCTATGCGTGGCAAGAAGAAATTGCCATTCACGTTATGATGGTCATAACGAAGTCCACCTTCAACGGTAAATTTATTTGTAAGCTTCCAATCATCCTGAACAAAAAGACCTGTTGTTACATAATCATAATTCAATAGCGGCACAGCATCACTGGCAAGTTTTCTGAATGATTCCGTGATAAAATTAACACCCGTTACAAGATTATGTTTGCCGAGCTGCCTGCGATCGCTCAACTCTGAATAAGAAGAAAGTTGTCTTCCGTTAAAATGAAAGTCAGCATATTCACGATATGGAAAGCGAAGTTCGCGTTGGAAACTACTTACAGCTGTTTTAAATGAAACTACATGATCAGCTGACACCGTGTGTAAGAATTGTAGATCAATTCCATTACGCAAGCTATTTTCCTTTCTCAAATAAGGATGATCAATACTACTACCATGCCTGATAGCCGTCATATCGCCGGTCTTTCGGTTATCAAGATTGGAGGTGAGACCAACATTAAGTTTTGTTTTGTCGTTTAGTGTAAAGAAAAAGCGAGGATGAACAATGAAGTTATTATGTTCAGGTATTTCGCTAAAGCCATCCTTGTTAACATCGACAGCCGATTTTATGTTGGCACCGGCCACTAATGTGTAACCAACTTTTTTTGAAAGCTTGCCGGAGAAGAAAGAGTTGACATTCTTTTCATTCAACGTGGAGTAATTGAATAGTAATGTCTTTTGTGGTTTAGTGCCCGGCTCTTTTGAAATAACGTTGATCATACCGGCAATAGCACCACCACCATACAGTGTAGAGACAGAGCCTTTAATAATTTCAATCTGCTTCAGGTCTAACGGAGGTATAGAGAGCACGCCCAGGCTTCCGGAGAAACCACCGTAGAGCGGAAGTCCATCGCGGGCAACCAATGTATATTGCGGATCAAGACCCTGCATTCGAATCGCGTCGTTGCCGTTGATAGGATTTGTACGTTGAATGGTAATGACAGCGAGATCTCCCAATATGCTCGCGATATTGCCAGGCACCAGGGTACTCTCTTCATTCATCTCCTCCAGTCCAAGTACTTCTACCTTCAATGGCAGGTCTTCAATGCGAGAGTTCGTGCGTGTTGATGATACAATGATTTCATCAAGCTGTTCTTCCAACGGTGTTAGTGCCACAACAAATTCAGGTTTTTCATAGGGCAATGTTACTTGCATCAACGTATCGCGATAGC
Source organism: Cyclobacteriaceae bacterium (assembly GCA_036569145.1). GTDB lineage: Bacteria > Bacteroidota > Bacteroidia > Cytophagales > Cyclobacteriaceae > DATCRE01. The sequence goes on along the minus strand of DATCRE010000725.1, from coordinate 5,258 downwards.
CAATGAATGTTATACTTAACTGAATGACACCGTTGGGTAAGCCTGTAAGTGTGGCGATGCCATCAGCATCGGCTGAATTTCCTTTGTCGCTATCCTTCACCAATACATTCGCGCCGGGTAATGTTTCGTTGGTTACAGCATCGTGTATGCTAACTTTTAACGTGTTTTGTGCATACGATGCAAATGACACTATTGTACAAAGTAACGTTATAGAAAAAATGATGTGCCTGAGTTTCATGCAATAAAAATAATTAATAAAGCTTTCTGTATTGTTTGATTGTGTGCTGTTTTAATTTGTTCCATACTCCAGAACCATAAACGTACCGGGCACTACGCTTGGTCTTGGATGAGGATTTTCTGAAGTGGCCGCAGGAGTTTCACCATATTGCGCTGAAGAAACAAATATGTGATGTGTTTTAGAATCTAACGTAATGGTTCTGGCACCAGCTTCTGTTTTAATAGTTTCAATCACTTTAAATTCGTTCGCTGATATTTCTTTTATAACAGTTATAGAACCTTCTCCATTAGAAGTAAAGATAAGACCTGTGGCGGGATCGAATGCTGCACCATCGACATGTTTCCCGATAGGTACTTGCGCAATTATTTTTCCATTATCAGAATCAAGAATCATCATCAACTCATTATGACATACAGTGAACAAACGATGTGTTTTTATATCAAGAGCAAGACCTGTTGGCTCTTCACCGGGTGTTACTTTCCAGCGATTTTTGATGGTTAGTGTCTTAGCATCAAACGAAACTATTTCACTATTGTCTTCAAGGTTAACGAAGATCGTTCCTTTCTCATCTGATACACCAGCCTCAACACCTTCACCGTCTAAATTTAATGTGCCCAGTACTTTGCTTTCTTTGATGTCGACAGCCGTAACACTTCCACCACTATGATTGAAAATAAATACCCGGTTAGAAAAATTATCATACAACAAGGCATCAGGATTTTTTCCAGTGGGAACTTCTGCAATAGTTTTTAGTGTCTTCAGATCAAAGATTGTAGCTGAATTAGTTTTGCCATTCGTAGTTATTCCACGTCCGGCTTTACTTACAATAGCAATGCCATGCACGCCTTGTGTATTGGTAATGACCCCAACTTTTTTATGAGTATCAGCATTAAGCACTTCTACCTGTGTGCTATGCGATACATAAAGCCGCCTGTTTTCTGAATCAACGGTCAGATAATCCCAACCGCCTTCACCGCCAATAACAGTTTTTTTAATAAGGTGAAATGCTGGTGATTGCGCGCATAGTTGAGTTGTGAAAAGAGCAAATACTGCCAGTATGATAAGATTGTTGAAGAGGTTTTTCATAACGAAACATTTAGTGAACGTTAACTTATGTTTGTAAAACTATTTGCAAATACTAAAGAAAAACTAAATTGAATATTACCGTTTCAATGTCGTTTACTTAAGTTCCTCTGACATCCTCTCTTCTGGAGAGGAAAGAGGTGAGGCTATAAAGAAAAAACTTAAGTAAACGACATTGATTACTGTTTTGTTAATGCATTATATTTTAGTTTTCCTTCAGTATTTGGTTTTACCTTTATAGAAACTTTCTAGCTGTGAAAATTCTGATTGTTGAAGATGAAGTAGACCTGATTTCCAGCCTGGTGGCTTTTGCTGAAAAGGAGAAATACAGCTGCGATGTGGCCAGGACTTATTTAGAAGCTACTGATAAAGTTGCCTTATATGATTACGACTGTATTTTACTCGACATCAATTTACCTGATGGCAATGGCCTGAACCTTTTAGAAAATCTGAAAGAAGTAAATAAAACTGATGGTGTCATTATTATCTCTGCACGAAATTCCATTGACGATAAAATTAAAGGGCTCAATCTTGGAGCTGACGATTACCTGACAAAACCTTTTCATCTCTCAGAGCTGAATGCGCGTATTCAGGCCGTCATTCGTCGAAAGAAATTTGATACGCCACATAAGCTGAAGTTTGCTGACATGGAAATTGATTTACAACAGCACAGTGTTAAAATAAAGAATGTACCTGTTAATCTCACTAAGAAAGAGTTTGATATTCTTCAACAATTGGTTGCCAATAAAAACAGGGTTCTCTCCAGAAATGCATTGGCAGAATATATCTGGGGCGACCATGTTGATAATGTTGCGTCGTTCGATTTTCTATTCGTTCATATTAAAAACCTGAAGAAGAAATTGAAACAATCAGAGGCTTCAGTAGAAATTAAAAACATTTATGGAGTAGGGTATCAGATTGTAGAACTATGAAGCCAATAAAGCTACTTACACTTACCACCCGCAATTACCTGATTATATTTTCAATCTTAATCTTTCTTTTCTTTGCCATCTTTTACAGTCTCATCAGGAAAGAAGTGCTGCGAAGCTCAGATGAAATTCTCTACAATAAAATGCAACATGGCATTGAATTGTTTAAAAGAAATGGCGGCAAGCTTTCTCCTGACATAGTATTGTATTCAGACTTCTCTATCAAACCAACTTCAAAGCATACGCTCGGTGACACATATTCTGATACAACATTATACGAATCAGTCGATCGTGAGTGGGATGAATTCAGAAAGCTTACTTCTTATACGTCGATTGATGGTAAATATTACCGGATAGAAATTGTTGTTCCGCTTCTTGAAACACATGAGATTATTGACGGCATTGTTCAATCGCTCATTATTATTTTTATCATCATCGTTATTGTTTTTTATGGAGCTACGCGATATCTCTCCAGGAAACTCTGGCATTCATTTTATGATACGCTCGAACAACTGAATCAATTTAAAGTAGACCATCCACAGGAATTAGTATTAGGTTCAAGTAGAGTTAAGGAATTTGATTTGTTGAATAAGTCCATCGAATCGTTAACCCAACGAACACGAAATGCATTCCAAAGTCAGAAGCAGTTTATTGAAAATGCATCGCACGAAATGCAGACGCCGCTTGCCATAACGCAATCAAAACTGGAATTGCTCATTGAAGATCCTAACCTTACGGAGCATCAGTCTCAGCTCATACAAACGTTGATCAATTCAACAGACCGGCTAACTCGTTTGAACAAAACACTGCAACTGCTTTCCAAAATAGAAAACCAGCAATTCATAGAACAAGAACAATTGTTTTTAAAACCTTTAATTGAGCAGACACTTACTTACTTTGAAGAACAGCAGGAGAATCTACAAATTGATGTAAAATTAAAAATCGAACAGAACGCCGTTATAACAGCTAACAAAATGCTGGTTGATTTACTACTGACGAACCTGATTAAAAACGCTTTTTTCCATAATCAACCGAATGGTCGAATCTTGATTGAAGCGAGCTCTGCATCATTTACCATTCTCAACACATCATCTGCCGATGTGGTTGACGGCAATAAAATATTCAATCGTTTTTATAAACAGTCAGCGAACAAAGAGAGCTGGGGACTTGGTCTTGCTATTGTAAAAAATATCTGCACCATCAATCAATGGACAATCACCTATAGCAAGAAAAATGAATTACATTCATTTGAAGTTCTTTTTTAAGTCCCTCTCCCCTGGAGAGGGATTTAGAGTGAGGCCTTTACTTTTTACTGGCGTTGAAGAGTTTTTCTTTTTCTTCTTTGGTGAGGCTCTCATAACCACGATCAGAGATCTTATCAAGGATAGTATCAATTTCTTCCTGTGAAGCTTTTGCTGATTTTGATGAAGAAGAACGTGATGAATCTCTATCATTTCTGTATGAAACTTTTACTCGTTGGCGCGGCTTAAATAAGCCTTTAATCCACGCAAGTGTTGCTGTAACCCATGCTCCCCAATTTACACCGGCTTGCAATTGTTTGGTGTATATGAAACCTATCAATGCGCCTCCTAAGTGGGCGAGGTCTCCGCCAGCGTTTCCACCGACAATTCCAAGAAAGGAAAGAAATACAGTAATCATAGCCAGGTATTTTATTTTTACCGGACCAAAGAACATGAGAAAGAAAGTATAATCAGGAAGAAGCACAGCAACAGCAACAACAATAGCGTTGATAGCTGCTGATGCGCCAACCATAATGACCAGTTGTTTCTGTGCTTCAAAATAAGGAATAGTGTTATACGCCAAGAGATAAAATATAGCACCGGCAAGTGCACCTAAAACATACACAGCTATGAGTTTGTCACTCCCAAGGTATTCAGCGAATAGTCGTCCGAACCAATAGAGTGCTAACATGTTAAAGAGGATGTGAAATATTCCGCTTAGATCATGAGCAAAAGCGTATGTAATGATAGTCCAGGGGCGGAGGATAAATTCATTCCAGTCGGCGGGAATTGCGAACTGATTGTGGAACAAATCAAAAAAACTTTCAAAGCCAAGTATAGTTGAGAACACCTTTAATACGCCCATGATTACAAATGCCACCACGTTAATGATGATCAATTGCACATGGGCATTGTTATGACGTTGAAATGCGTTTTTAAATTCGTCTAGCATAATGCAATAACGCTTATCTATAGCTAAAGGCTACTTAATTTAAGTCTTTTAATAATAACTTCCTCCCCGGTCATTCCAAATCAGGCGCACCATAATGAATCCTACTAAAGCTCCACCAAAGTGAGCCATGTGCGCTACGCCTCCACTGCGATCCATCAGGTAAGTTAAAAATCCAATGATGAAGACTGCATATTTTGCTTTAAAAGGAATTGGTACGAACATCATCATAATCTCCATATTAGGATAGATTAATCCGAAAGCCATCAACAAACCATAGATGGCTCCCGATGCACCTAACATACTTCCACCTGCTTCCGGAAATAAAAAGTGATTGATCACTGTATAAAAAACTCCTGCACCAACACCAACGACAATATAGAAAAGCAGAAATTTTTTCTCACCCCAGTAACTTTCAAGTGCCGGACCAAAGGAAACCAGTGCAAGCATATTGAAAAGGATATGCATAAAGCCTCCATGTGCAAACATGTAGCTAAAGAATTGATAAGGCCTGAATGCGCATGAGTCTGTTTTCCATAAAGAAATAAGACCAGTCAATCCGGGATTGTATTGAAATTCCATGCAGGCATCTGATCTTACCGGTAGCAGATACTGGCACAGGAATACAATTATATTAATGATGAGAAGATTTCGAACTACAGGTGTGACTCTAAACATGCTTTCAATGGGTTCATTTCTCTTTTACGATTATTGACTAGAGACGGTTAAAGTAACTTTCAATTTTACCAATCTCAAAAATAAAAAAAGTAGGCTTGCCGTCGATGGAAAAGTTAGGTGTATTGCAGACAAATAAACTG